>JANQQY010000713.1 GCA_028284845.1 Spirochaetales bacterium | reverse complement strand
GGAGGATTGATCTTCGCATCGAGCAGTGCGGTTCCCGTGCCACGCCACCCCGCGTCTGCTGCGCCAACGACGGTCACCGGCTGCCAGCTCACCGCTGAGCCATCGGCTCGCTTCTCCGGTCGACCCGCCGAGCCACCGTCAATCGCGACCGTGTCCCAACCTGGAATCTCGAGTCTCGCGTCGTACTCTTCGCCATCGTAGATGTCACTCGACAGGATGGAGCCGGTCGTCCAGACCCAGGTTCCGTCCGAGGAGACGATCGTCGTTCCGGTGGCGGTCGCTATGTGAAGCTCGCAGAGAAACTGAGGACGGTTGCCAAAGCGGCGGCGCTCATCACGGATTCGGGCGATCCGTCCGGCATACCACCCATCGCCAAGTATTGCGCCCATTGCGTTCTCTCCGCGCTGCACGAGAGCCGTTACATCGTGGGCAACGTACTGGGCGCGAAACTCGTAATCGGTCCAACCGGGGGAGAGCACGTGATCGCCAAGACGAGAGCCGTTGATGGAGAGTTCCATGAGGCCCCTCGCGGAGGCGTAGAGGCGCGCGGAAATGACATCGGCATCAATGGAGAACTCGCGCCGCAGGTAGGGGCTTGGCCCGCTCTGGTCCCCCAGGTCGTCGTTCGGCATGATCCATTGGGCACTCCACGGCGCGTCAAGAAAGGCGGTGGAAAAGCGACACGGCTCGCTCCATGCGCCCCATTCCAGGAGGGCGTCTTGTACACGGACGCGAACGCTGTAGCTGGAGAGCGATTCGAGTTCGGGTCCGTCGTACTCGACAAACACCGACTCTCCCGACTCGATCCGGCCTGACTCCCAGAGCGGCGATGAGAACACGGAGTCACCGTCTCCGGCATCGCTATGGGCGGAGACGGCGAGCTTCGCAAGCTGGATCTCGTATCCCGTCTGTCGTGCGCCGGGTCGCGCATCGTCGATCTTCCAGGAGAATCGTGGTCGGCGCACGTCGACAAGCGATTCTCTCCCACCATATTCAACCCTCAACGATCTCACTGAAGCAGTCACGGCGCCTCCTCCGTCCAACGTGACATACCTCGCAGCCGTTGTCATCTGAGGCGGCGCGAATGCCTTCCCGTCCACACCGATCGACGTGTAGAATCCGCCGAGCAGGAGGCAGCGTGGGTTCAGAGAATCTCAAGGCCGGCGTCATCGGCGTCGGTTGGGCAGGCCAGCAACACATTCGTGCATACCAGAGTCTGCCGGACACATCAATGGTGGCGATCGCAGAGCCGAACGCATCACTTCGTGACAAGATTGCGACGGAGTTCGGGATTGAGCACACCTTCTCCGACTACTCAGAGATGCTTGCCTCCGGACTCATCGACGTCGTGAGTATTGGAACGCCGAATTTCGCGCATGCCGACCCGGCGATTGCCGCACTGGATGCCGGCATCCACGTGCTCGTTGAAAAGCCGCTCGCGAGGAGCTACGCGGAAGGCAAGCGAATGGTGGACGCCGCGAAGCGGAACGATCGTGTACTCCAGGTGATGTTCAACCAGCGATACCGATCTGACGTGGAAGTAGTAAAGGCATTTGTGGACGAGGGTGGCGTGGGTGAGGTCTACCACGCAAAGAGCAGATGGCTGCGGCGAAACGGGATTCCCGGAGGAGAGAAGAGCTGGTTCGTGCAGCACGAACTCTCCGGCGGTGGCCCGCTGATCGATCTTGGCGTACATATGCTCGACATGGCTCTCTACCTCCTTGGAGAGCCTGAAGTCGTCTCCGTGAGCGGAGCGACCTATGACCGGCTTGGACAACGGTTTGTGAAAGAGCGTTTTGGGGAAGGAGCGAAGTACGAGGTCGAGGATTTCGGGACGGCGTTCGTGCGTCTCGCGGGGGGACGTACACTCGCGCTCGAGGCGAGTTGGGCGACCTACCGGGAGGATGGCGACCTCATGAACGTCGTTCTCTACGGCGACACGGGCGGTGCGGAGATGGCTACGCGACGCTACGACCCTACCCACTCGGTTCGATTCTATGTTGACGCGGGCGGCGTCCCATCGGAGATCGTGCCCGAGGTCCCACGCCAGGGGCGCATCCCGGGTCATGAACGTGCTGCGGCACTCTTCGTTGAGCACATTCAGAGCGGCGACTACTCGAACCATCGGGGCGAAGAGGGGCTCCTCCGAACATGGATCCTCGATGCTATCTACCGTTCGGCTCGGGAGGGTCGGGAGATTCCGCTCAGCGAGTTGGAGCGTGAGCGCAGCGGGTCGTAGAGCAGAGGCGCATGCAGATCGCGATTGGAGAGGCGGTTCGGAACCGGATCATCGGTGCATTCGGACATGAAGGCTCAGAGTGGCTGGAAGGCATCCAGGCTACGGTCGACCAAGTAGCGTCCGACTGGAAGCTCCATGGCCTGGTCCAGGGCGGCGAACTCAGCTACTCCTGGATTGGTTTCTGCTCAAGCTCATTTGGAGAGGCGTGCCTCAAGCTTTCGGTGCCGAACCATGAGTCGCTCGCGGAGATCGCGAGTCTCTACGCCTTTGGCGAGTCGGGAGTGACCGCACGCCTCTTTCTGACACAGCCTCGCCTCTCTGCCGTCCTCGAGGAACAGATCGTGCCGGGTAGATCGGCATGGTCGCTCTCGCCCGACGATCGCGCCACGATCGCCGGAGATCTGATGCGCCGGCTCCACGCGAAGCCACCGGCTCCGGGAGAGATCGAATTCGTGCCGCGAGTCGCCGATCAGGCGGATCGCGCTTTTGCCCGGGCGCGCCGCGATGGAGTCCCGGAAGCGCTTCTCCGTGCGATCGAGCTGATTGAGGAGGTCGTGGAGAAGAGCCGTTCGGAGTGCCGTCTTATTCACGGCGACCTGCACCACGCGAACATGCTTCTGGGCACCGAGTGGCGCATCATCGATCCAAAGGGAATCGCAGCCCCGCACTGGATGGAGCCTGCCCGGTTCATTCTGAATGAGCTCGAAGTGACCGGCGAGTCGGATCGGTTTGACGTCTGGCAGATGCTCGTGCGGACGCTCGCAGACACAACGTGCACCCGTGCAGAAGAGGTAGCCGAGGGGTCGGGCCTGGACGCCGTTCTGAGCACCTGTTGGAGTGTTGAAGAATCGATTCCACAGGTCGCCTCCGAACTCGAGGCGCGTTCCGAGCTCGCTCTTAGGATCGCCGAGTGGGCTACTTCCTACGCCTCTTCCGCTTTCTGAGTCTCACGACCCGGACCGTGATGAGGATCAGCAACAGAAGTGCCGGCCCAAAGGTGAGAAGGTAGCCCGCGACCCCGTCCACTCAGGCTACGGTGATGCGCGGCATGGGTAGGGATGCCTTCTGCATCTCGCCATAGACGAATCTCAGGAGCAGATCGCTCTTGAGTGCCGCCTTGTCGGGATGATCCCAGAGATTGACCAGCTCCTGCGGATCGTCTACGAGATCGTAGAGTTCTCCGTAGCTCTGCCCGTAGTGGACGGTGAGCTTGTGTCGATCGGTGACGAGGCTCCTGATGTTCATCTTTGTTGGCTGATGCTGATTCTCCACGATCACATGGTCTCGCAGCGTCGGCTCGACGCCGGTCCATACCTCCGACTCATCGACACCGGTCATCTCACGGGGAACCGCAATCCCGGCCATGGAGAGGAAGGTCTGCGGAAGATCGACGGTCGACTGCAGCGCATCACTTACCACTCCCGACGGAATGCGATCGGGCTGACGAACGACAAGCGGAACCCGAATCACATCCTCGTAGTGATGGATCGCCTTTCTGACAAGGCCGTGCTGTCCATAGAAATCGCCGTGATCACTGGTGAAGCAGACGAGGGTCTCATTCACGAGGCCAAGAGTCTCGAGCTCATTCAGGATCGTCCCAATGGAGTCGTCCAGCATGGTCATCATCCCGTACATCGCCGCGATGTTCTTTGCCCTGGTCTCGCGGCTTGAGAGGTGGCTCCCCGCCCCGTGAATGGCGTTGCCGTCCGGTTCCTCAAACGCTGAGAAGTCCGGCGACTCTTCCAGCGCTTTCGCGAAGTAGGGCGGCTTGTCGTCGAACTCGCCCGGCACGTGCTCGGGCACGGTCACTTCGGCAGGATCGTACATGCTCGCGTAGGGTTCGGGGACCATGTAGGCGGGGTGCGGATCAAAGAAGCTCGCCCACAGATAGAAGTTCTCCTTCTGTTCAGCGTACTCGCGCAAGAGAGCCGTTGTCCGGTCCGCGATCCACGCGTTGTAGTGGTACTCGGCCGGAATCTCCCACGCCTGTCCCGGCTCGCGCTTCGTGTGAATGGATGTGGTGAGCGGATCTCCAGGAACGGTCTGCTCCGGCGAGTTTGCGAGGAAGTAGTCGCGCCAGTTCGTGAGCCCACGCTCCTCCATCCAGATCGCATAGTGCTGGCCAACGTGCGACTCATCGGTGTGATTTCGGGCGAGCTCAACACGCTCAAAGCCGTAGAACGGCCCGTGGAAGTCGCGCCAGAAGTCGAGGTCGTGAAGCTTCGGATAGGCCTCCAGGGAGGGATACTCCTCCGTGCTTCGAAGCGGCTGGAAGTGCGCCTTGCCGACGAGTGCGGTCCGGAACCCGGCGGCCTGGAAGTACTCGCCAACCGTCCGTTGGTCTTCCATCAGCTTGGTACCAAGACTGTAGGCGCCGTGCTGGCTTGGGTAGGTGCCGGTAAGCCAACTCGCGCGAGTGGGTGTACAGGTTGGATTGACCGTGTAGGCCCGGTGAAACGTCATGCCCTCGGAAACGAGTCGGTCAAGGTTTGGGGTCTTGACCTCAGGATTACGATAGCCCATCGCCATGTAGTGCTGTTGGTCGGTGGTGACAAAGAGGACATTTGGCATGCGCCAACGTAGCACGGAAGGTGAGGAGTGCTCTACTTTTCGGTCATTGCAACGATGCCGTCCCAGGCTGGTCCCGGCGGCGCCGACATGAGGGCATCGCATCGCTCGACGAGCAGATGAGACGGAACGTCGCCCTCCCGGATCGAACCGGCAGCGAGAAAGAGCCTTCGTGCCTCGGCGAAGTCACGCTCGTAGAATCGATCCATCCCTCGATTGTGATAGTCCCAGAGCTCCTGCTCGGAGCTATCGATCCCGCGAGCAATGCCGTATACCTTGAGCCCGGTGGAGCGACCCTTGACCTGCACCGTGTCGAGCAGGCGCGCAAAGATCTTCCCAGACTCACGATCCTTCTCGAGTTTCCGGTGGACCGAGTCTGAGACCACGACGGAGGTCCGATAGCGCTTGGTCAGACCCTCGAGTCGAGAGGCCACATTTACCATGTCTCCAATGACGGTGTAGTCGAGCTTCTTCTCCGTTCCGATGTTCCCAACGGTGACAACGCCGTAGTTGAGACCGACACCGATGCGGAAGGCCGGGATGCCCTGTTTCTCCTGCCAGATGTTGAAGTCTTTGAGCGCGTCGACCATGTCGAGGGCCGCGTGTGCCGACTGCTCGGCATCGTCCTCGCGCTTCTTTGGTGTGCCAAAGAGAGCCATGATCGCGTCACCGATGTACTTATCCACGATCCCGTTGTGATCCATGATCGTGTCCACCATGACGGTGAAGTACTTGTTGAGCGTCTGAACCAGGACATCGGGCTGCATCATCTCGGAGATCGTGGTGAAGTCACGGATGTCGCTGAACAGGATGGATACGACTCGATTGTCGCCCACGAGCATTCGCTCAGGATTCGAGAAGAACTCCTCGATGACGTCGGTAGGTACGTACTTCTGGAACATCGTGCGTGTCTTCTGTTCCTTGATCCGAAGGCTCTCCGCGCGCATGGCGTAGCTCTTGATGTGCTCGTAGGCGCCGTCAAGCTGCTCGGTCATCAGGTTAAAGGTATGCGCGAGGCGCCCCGTCTCGTCCTTGTAGAGCACATCGACACGCTGCGAGAGATCGTTCGTCTCAATGATGCCCGCCATCGCCTCCACGACTCCTCGGAGCGGCCTCGTGAGGTAGCCCGAAAAGAGGATCAGGAGTACGAGCGAGATCACGACCGACGCAGCCAAGACGATTCCAACCTGGTTGATGATGGAGAAGGTCGATGCGTAGAAGGCCGCCTCGAGCTCAGTCACGTAGATCGTCCACCCAAGCGGCGCAAAGGCGACGGCAAACCCAACGCGAGGCTCACCGTCGACCGCGATCCGTGTCCAGCCAAGTTCCGGCGCTGAGCCCAGGCTCTCGGACGCCAATGCTGCGGCGCCGCCGGTACCCGCCAGTCGGTTCCGCGCCGTGGCAAGCAGCTCCCCGGCGGCGGTCAAGATTCCCGGCTCTTCGCCGGCAATGCCCTCGTCGCTCTCGATCGACGGCGACTGCGTGCGGAAGGCGAACGAATCATCGGCCCGAACCCCAAAGATCACTTCGGTCTCGCTCCGGACCACGCTCGAGGCGAAGGTGGCGATTGCCTCCTCCGCAGCGTCGAGAAACTCAGGCGTTTGCTCCAGGCCATTCTGCACCAGGAGATCCCATTGACCATTCGAGTAGGTCTCAATCTGCTCGGCTTTGAACTGCAGGAACTGGGTGGCGACGCCGGTGATGCCGTTCCGTGCCAGAAGTGTCGCAATCAGCCCCGCAAATAGCAGCGGCGTCACAATGAGGGGAAGCACAACGAGGATGATCTTGCCGCGGATATTCACCGGCTTAAGCGTAGTGGAGGGGATTTTCGCGGTCAATCACATTATAATAATGGGAATTCTGGTACTATTTGGGGCCGCAAGACGATCGGGTCGAGCGAAAAGGCCACGGTCGAAAAAGGTTCACGGCCGATAAGGACTACAGGTGAGCGGTCTCTACCAACGCGCAATAGACTACCTACGCTCTTCGGGCAAGCTTCGACTCGTGAGGCCGGGCGATGACGACGACTTTGACGGCACGCCGGAAGAGCGTCGGGAGATCGAACAGGCCATTCAGCAGGCGGTCAACGAGCACCGGATCGAGGTTGGACCGGAGACGTTCACCGTCACGCCTCGGAGGCGTGGGGCAACGCTTCCCCTCTTCGTCAACCTTGCCGCCCTGATCGTCATTGGGGGAGGCGTCTATCTGCTCTTCGAGGCGCTCGGGGCGCAGGAACAGAGCGTGGTGACCCAGACTGCGTCGATCTCGTCCGCTGAGGGACGGCTCCTCTCACAGCTTCGTGAGCAATCCGAGGCGGAACTCGCAGAGAAGCAGGCAGAAATCGCGAACATTGAGAGTAGGCTCGCACAGGTCGAGTCGGAGCGAGAGCAGATCCGGGCGGATGCCGAGGTCAGATTGGTCAGCCGCGAGACGGAACTACGGTCGGAGTTTGAGATCGCCCTTGAGGCAGAACGGGAGCGGCTCTCCGCGCTCGGCCTCTCCGAGGGTGAGCTAGCCTCTCAGCTTGCGCAGTTCGAGCAGCAGCAAAGGGCGATCCTGGATGCCCAACTGGCGGAGATCCAGGCGGAAGCCGCGGCCGAGCTCGAGGCTCAGGAAGAGGCGTTGGCCGCGTTGCAGCAGGAGTTCCAGAGCACGCTGAATGCGGCGGAGGCGGAACGCTCGGCCCTGCAGTCCGAACTCGCAGAACGCGAGGCCGAACTCGAGGCGCAGTTCCGCGCCCGGGAGGAGGCGCTCTCAAGCGAGGCTGAGGAGGCTGCCTCACTCCTTGAGGAGCTCCAGAGTGCGCAGGAGGATCGTCAACTCATTCTGGATCAGATCCTGAGTTTTTACGCACAGATACGGACATTCATCGTTGGGTCAGAGTTCCAGTCGGCGAGAAACTCAATCGAAGTATTGCGGACCTACCTGGAAACAGGGCCCATAGCCGCAAACCCGGAGCTTACTCGGCGTCGGCAAGTGGAGCTCTTCCTCGTTGATACTCTGGAGGAGAGTCTCGATCGAGCCGAATCTGCGCAGACGGCCGACACCCGTTCCCTCGTGGAAACCGCAGGACTCATCGCGGAGGTCGGCGAGCTCATCAGCTCTGCGGAGGGAGCCTTTGACGCAGGCAATGTGAGTGAGGCACGAGCCCTCTACGTCGCGGCGCTCTCCCAGATCCCGGCGGTTCAGCTTGGGTACGATCGGCTCGTAGAGATCCAGGAGCAGATCGCCGCGGAGGAATCGGGACGCTTGGGAGCACTCGTTGCCCAGGGCAATCAGGCGTACGTATTGGGTGAGTATGAGACCGCGGCGGAGTTCTACGGCGAGGCAATTGAGGGCCTTCCCGCTGCTGACGACCAGCTCCTGGGTCGAATCCTGGACGCGGGCTATCAGCTCCTCTCCATTGGAGATCAGGCCGAGCTCGCCCGGCTCAGGGACGAACTCGAATCCTCACAGACCGCTCTCACCGATCAGACGGCACTCACGTCCGAGCTCGAAGAACAGATCGAGTCGCAGGGCGCACAGATCACAAACCTCTCCGGCCAGATCGACACGCAATCATCTCAACTAACGACTCTTCGCGCGCGTCTCGCCGAGTCCGAAGCCGAAACGGCAGAGGCCCTCGCACGTGCCGCCGACCAGACCGCTCTGATAGAGACCCAAGACCAGTTGCAGAGCACCCAGGAGCTCGTTGACGAACTTCGCGCGGAGCTCGCCTCCGCCGGGGTCACCATCACCAGCCTCCAGGAAGCCGCAGCGACTCAGGCAGATGCGGACGAGGCGAGGCTCCAGGAGCAGATCGATGCCACAATCGCCGCCCAGACCGAACTCGAGGCGATCGGTGCACGGGCGGCGATTCTCGAAGGACGTCTCGCCGATCAGGCAGAGGTTGCCGCACGAATCGAACGATATCGTGACGCGTTTGGCGGCGCGGAGGATGAGGTGGTCGACACCTTGT
>JANQQY010000708.1 GCA_028284845.1 Spirochaetales bacterium | reverse complement strand
GTATATGGACTCGTGCGACTCAGACAAGAGCCACACTACGATCAGACCGTTCAAATGGTCCTCGTTCAGCAGAACGCCGACGCGTGGAACACGCGCGATGTGTCACAGCCGCTATTGGTGGCTCAGAACGAGACACTCAGCGCCTTGGCGGAAGCGGATGATCCGGACCTCATTGTCTGGAGCGAGACGAGCCTTCGTTACGTCTACCCGCAGAGCGCAAGCTGGTACGAACGCAACCCTGTTGAGCTCCCGTTCACCGAGTTTGTCCCCTCGCTCCCCGCACCCTTCATGACCGGAGCGCCGTTTGAGGATCCTGCGGAACCCGGCGTCTACTACAACAGCGCGCTTCTCTTCGACCGCAGCATGGAGATCGTTCAGTGGTACGGAAAGCGACAGCTCGTGCCCTTCGCGGAATCAATCCCGTTCTTCGACATCCCGGCAGTACGGGATTTCTTTCGTCGCGTGATCGGGCTCACCGGAACGTGGGACGCCGGACCGGAAGATCGGCTTTTCACGATCGAGACAGACGATGGCCCCGTCGTCTTTGCAACGCCTATCTGCTTCGAAGACGCATTTGCCGGCCTCAACCGACGCTTCGTAGCCGGGGGCGCCGATCTGCTGGTCAACCTGACCAACAACTCGTGGTCGCGAACGAATTCGGCTCAGACGCAACATTTCGTGGCTGCACGCTTTCGATCGATCGAGACACAGCGCACACTGGTTCGATCAACAAACTCAGGATACACGGCCGTGGTTGATCCACGTGGTCGGGTGATTGCGTCAATTCCTATGTTCGAGACCAACTCACTCGTCGCCGACGTGCCGATCCATCGCCCGACGAACGAAACGATCTACCAGCGCTTCGGCGACTACCTGCCGGTCGCGATGGGAATCCTACTCTTGGTAGTTTTTGGAAGGAATCTGCTTTGGGCACGCCGGAGGCACGCGCGGCTTGAAATCAGCTCTGAGACTTGAGGTTGTACTTCTTACGGAATCGTTCAACGCGTCCGGTGGTGTCAACGATCTGTTGCTTACCGGTGTAGAACGGATGGGAAGCGCTCGAAATCTCGACCTGAAAAAGGGGATACTCTTTGCCCTCGTATTCAACAGTCTCATTCGTCTCGACGGTGGAGCGGGTCAGAAAGAGGGTTCCTGACGCGGCGTCCTTGAACACGACTTCTCGGTAGGTCGGATGAATGTCTTTCTTCATGCGTACTCCAGCGCTTCAGTTCTCTCGCGAAAACGCAAGATAGCGAAGACGGTATGAGGTGTCAATCCATTGATGAGGTGTTCATCGACCGCAAAAATGCGTCGTTCGTCTTGGTCTTCCGCATTCGTTCAATGAGCAACTCAATGATCTCGACGTCATCCATAGGATTGATGACTTTGCGAAGAATCCACATCTTCTGCAGTTCTTCCTCAGTCAGGAGGAGGTCTTCGCGACGGGTTCCCGATTTCTTGATGTTGATAGCAGGGAAGAGTCGACGATCGCTCAAACGCCGGTCGAGGTTGATCTCCATGTTACCGGTACCCTTGAACTCTTCAAAGATAACCTCATCCATTCGGCTGCCGGTCTCAATAAGCGCCGTTGCAACGATGGTCAGGCTTCCGCCGTCCTCGATGTTACGGGCCGCGCCAAAGAATCGCTTTGGCTTGTGGAGCGCGTTTGAATCGACACCACCTGAGAGGATCTTTCCGGACGTTGGGACGGTCTGATTGTAGGCTCGCGCGAGGCGCGTAATGGAATCGAGGAGGATCACGACATCCTTCCGGTGTTCGACCAGTCGTCGTGCCTTCTCAAGGACCATCTCCGCGACCTGCACATGGCGCGTCGCCTGCTCATCAAAGGTAGAAGAGATGACCTCAGCATCGACATTGCGCTCCATGTCGGTCACCTCTTCCGGGCGCTCGTCAATAAGGAGCACGATGAGGTAGACCTCTGGCTGATTCTCCGTGATGGCGTTGGCGATCTTCTGAAGCAGGATGGTCTTCCCTGTTCGTGGCGGAGAGACGATCAGACCGCGTTGTCCTTTCCCAATTGGTGAGAAAAGGTTGATCATTCGCGTCGCCGGATCCCCGGCTCGCGTCTCCATGTCGAGTCGCTCGTCCGGGTAGAGCGGCGTCAGGTTGTCGAAGGGAATCCGACTCTGCGCCACCGATGGGCTGTCGTAGTTAACCGTTTCCACGCGAAGCATCGCGAAGAATCGTTCCCCCTCCTTCGGGGGTCGGATCTGACCATAGACGGTATCACCGGTCTTGAGTCCGAAGAGTCGGATCTGACTCGGGGAGATGTAGATATCGTCCGGACCTGAAAGGTAGGAGTTCTGCGGACTTCGAAGGAACCCGTAACCATCCGGCAGTATCTCAAGCGATCCGTATGCATAGATGGTTCCGTTGCGCTCAGTATGCGCCTTGAGGATCGCAAAAATGACCTCTTGCTTCTTTAGTGCAAGAAGGTTCTCTTGACTGATACCAAGTCGAGTGGCGATTCCACGGAGGTCGCGCATATTCATGCGCGTGAGTTCGTTGATGCTGAGCGTCTTGTCGCCGTTTGCTACGGCATGATCACGCCCTACATAATCGCCCTTCCGCCGCGACGCAGCTGCCTCATTCTCCTTGGAGCCGCGTCCTCGCTTTCGTTTCCCACCGGAACGCTGCGACTTCTGAGACGGCTGGGTGTCGTCTGAAGGGGTACCGTTGTCATCTGCCGGCGCCTCTTGGTCGGTTGGCTGAGCATCCGGTGGAGCCTCTGTAGATGTCTCCCTCTTCACTTGCACCCGCACGCTCTTCTTGCGTGCGACAATCTTCTTCGGCGCCGCCGGAGAAGAGCCGTTCGAGTCTGATGTCTCCGGCGCTGTTTCATCCGCCGCGGGCGCAGCGTCTTCTTTTGCTCCAACCGCGTCTTCTGTGTCAACGCCGCCGGTCGCATCCTGATCCGCCGCTGTCGCCGATTCGTCGTCGAGTCCGAGCGTGGGGTTATCGTCTGAGGGTTTCACTCACTTCTCCGTTTGTATCCGGCAGCATATTCACCGGTGCTTGTTCAGAAGGGATGGCCGAAGCCAATTAGAGGCCTGTAGCAGGTGGCCAGAATATAGCCCGCACCCTGGAAGCTGTCAAGCAAACTGCTCGTGGACCATATCGAACGCGACTCTGCACGACTGCCGCCGAACCGCTTCGCGGTCACCTTCAAACTGGTGGCACACGGCGGTGGTGCTCCCGCCTCGTCGTCCGCATCCCAGCCAGACCGTCCCAACAGGCTTCTCCTCGGTCCCGCCATCCGGCCCGGCAATACCGGAGACGGAGACCGCAACGTCGGCTCCGCTCTGTCGTAATGCACCGCTGACCATCGCTCGAACGACCGGTTCACTGACCGCTCCGTGAACGGCAAGAGTCTCGGTACTCACGTCAAGAATGCGCTCTTTCGCATCGTTCGCGTAAGTAACAAAAGCTCCCCAGACGACGCTCGAGCTACCGGAAACAGAGGTGAGCACTTGGGAGATCAACCCGCCGGTGCAGCTTTCCGCGGTGACAATCATCGCCTTACTCGCACGCAGTGTCTCGATCAGCGTCTTCGCTTGTTTGACGAGCGACTCGTACGAGAGGGCGGTCACTGCGTATCGCCGGAGACCGACTCTCGTACGCGATCGAGTGTCGAGTTCAGAACATCGATGCTATCCGGGTTGCGAATCATCTCGCATTTGCCTTCGAAGATGACGCCGTCGGCGACTCTAAAATGTGCGGTTCTCACGTTGCCGTAGATCTGCCCGGTCTCCAGAATCTCAAGCCTCTGAGTAGCCTCGATGTTTCCGCGTACAGTCCCAGCCACGATGATCTCCCGCGCCTTGATGTCGGCATGGATCTCGGCACCCTTTTGGACGAGCAGGAAGCCCTCGGCGAGAATCTTCCCATCGAGCGTACCCGAAATCTCGACGCTGTCCCTAAACCGAAGTGTGCCAACGAGGTGGGTGTCTTTCCCGAGTCGAGTACGGATTCTGGGTCGCTCTTCAGGGACCTGATTTCGACGGGTTCGTGCCATTACTTGGTTCGGTAGACGTAGACACCGTCCCAGTCGGCGGGCGGCGGATTCTGCGCATAGTCTTTGCAGCGAGCGCGGTAGACCTGCGAAGGCTTGTCGCTCGGGTCGACCTCCAGGACCTTTGTGAAGGCCTTGTACGCCTCTGCAAACTTCATCTCTTTGTAGAGGTTTCTCGCCGTTCGAAACAGTTCAAGCACTTGCTTCTTCTGTTCGGTAATCATGCTGCTCCTACGTCGAATCGCCGATGCTGTCGGCGTTCGCCTTCAGATTGCGCAGATGTTTCTCGTACTTCTCCTCAAGATCGTCGAGCGTCAGTTCGTCCTCCCGCATCGCGTCACCCTTCTGCGTGAGATCCTTGATCTCGTCTTCAAGGCCTTCGAGCGACGCGAGCGTACGCCGCGCTTCCTCGGTCACGAGGGCAATAAACTCCTTCGTCTCCGACTCCGCCGACGATACATTCCCGGCCGCCGCGAGAATCTGCTCCATGGGATCCTTAAGATGCCGAGTGAAGTAGACAAGACTGTTGTTCAGCGACTCGATGAGCGCAATGCGACGTTCCCGGTGGACAACCTGCTCGGTGAGCTCATGATTCCGAAGCACCGCCTTGATTCGAGCCAGGACCTCGGAGAAGTTAAACGGCTTCGTGATGTAGTCTTCGACCCCAAGCTCGAAGCCCTCGATCTTGTCCTTCACGTCATCCATCGCCGAGAACATGATAATCGGCGTTCCGGCGTGCTCTGAGTAACGGTCATCCTGCTTCAATATCCGCGTCACTTCCCACCCGGAGAGTTTCGGCATGATGTTGTCGAGAACGATCAAGTCAGGACGCTCTTCAACGACAGCCTCGAGAGCCTCTTCACCATCGCTTGCGCGTGCCACTTCGAATCCGAGCTTCGTTAGCATCACCTCGAAAAAATCGAGGTTAATCTGCTCGTCATCTACGATCAGGATCTTTGCCATACTCTCTCCATTCTCTCAGCCCGGCTACAATCTGTCAAAGCTCATCGCGGTTTGCACGAGTTATCGAGACCACGAGTGATGCCGCGATTCCGAGGAGTGCCGCGGCGACCGTCACCCACGCGAACCAATCACCCCACGCGGTATAGAGCGTCTCGCCTTTGGTATAGATCGGCACATCCCCGATCAGGTATCCCTCTTCGAACGGATCGATCATCTGCGTGATCCGACCATTCGGATCGATGATGTTCGTCATCCCGCCGTTCGTGCTGCGCACCATGCTACGCTTGTTCTCCGTCGCGCGAAAAACCGCCATCTGCATGTGCTGCATGGAGGCGGCGACGCTCTTCGACCAGAGGTCGTTGGTCAGGTTGACGAGGACCTCGGCGCCGCGCTGAACGAATTCACGGGAGATGTAGCCAAAGGTGTCCTCAAAGCAAATCGGTGTCGAGAACCGGATGCCGTCGAGTTCGAAGACTGTGTACTCATCGCCTTTGCCCCAGTGATTCGTTCCGTTCTCAACAAGAAGGTCGTAGAGCCCGGGCAGCTGACTCCGATAGGGGAAGTGCTCAGTGAACGGCACCAGGTGAATCTTTCGGTAGGGTTCGGTGAACTCGCCGTCCTCGTAGACGATCACCGAGTTGTAGTCGAGACGCTCCGGCTCCGCCCCAGGTTCCATTCGAACGAGACGGGCACTGGCGTTCCCAATGATGTACGGCACGGTCTGCCCGTCGAGGAACTCGAGAAGATCGTCGACGATGCCAAACGAGTCCCTGCTCGTCCGGTGCCGGAAATGCCAGTCGATGGGCGGCACGACCGATGTCTCAGACCAGACAACGACATCGATCTCGGAGTCTTGCTCCAGCGCTTCCGAACTCAACCGTGTGGATACGTCGAGAGAGCGCCGATAGGCAGGCGGTCCGCCGGCGAGCGGATCAGAATTCTGTTGGATGAGCGCAACGCGCCAGCTCTCCGACTCCGAGTAATCGACGCGCGTCACAAGCCCAAAGACGACCGCGCCGATCATCAGACCGACCCATACAAAACCGGCAGTACGATGCCGAAGTACGAACGCTCGTAACCCACCCCACCCGTCTTTGAGGGCGTTTCCCAGATAGAACCCCGGGAAGGCAACCAATAGGCTCACACCCCAGACACCCGTCAGACTGCTGAGGCGGACGAGCGGTAAAAAGAGGTATTGGGTATAGCCAATGATGCCGTACGAGTACCCAAGGAAGAGCTGAGTCCGGAAGAACTCGTAAGCAAGCCAGATTGCCAGCTGCAGCACAAAGCCCGAGTTCGGCAACAACCGATCGGCGAGTTTGAGCAGCGGAAAGACGATCAGGAAGTAAGTGGCGTAGATCAGCGGTACAGCGAGGAGTGCGAGCGGATGGAAGCCGGTCAGCCAGTAGTTGTGCAGCGCGTAGGTCGTGAGTCCGTAGAGAAAACCGTAGAAAAAGACCTCTCCCCAGTTCGACCGGTGGACCAGCACGGCGAGCGGAACGAGTGCTACGTAGGCAAGCGGAAACCAGCCCCAGAACGATGCAAAACTCGAAAACGAGAGACTAAAGAGAATCGCGGCTATCGCGACAAGTCCAAAATTGACCGCGAGGTTCTTTCCGAAGGTGCGTCCCTTCCAGGAACCTGCGGCGAGATTCTGCTGCATGATCGTAATCTAACTGCGGAGAGGCCAGGCGGCGTCTTTTAGTTCCTTTCCCGGGCGAAAGACGACGACACCGTGATTCTGAACTCGTACGGTCTCACCGGTCTTGGGATTCCGTGCGCGCTCGCGCCCCTTTCTGGTGCGAATCTCAAAGGTTCCAAAGCCACGGAACTCTACGGTGCGGTCAGAGGTCAACGCGCCTTTCACCTCCGCAAAGAAATAGTCGACAATGGCATGGATATCTTTCTTGCTGACCTTCGTGTTCTCCGAGATTCGTTCAACGATCTCGGCTTTGGTTAGCTTGCTCCCTGCCACGTCGATCCTCCGAAGAGCTACTTCATCTCGTTCAGTTTGCGATGCAGTCGCGACTTCGTGCGCGCGGCCGTGTTCTTTGGATAGACTCCCTTGCCCGCTGCGGTGTCAATGAGTCTGGTGACGCGCGAAAGAGTTTCTGATGCTGTGTCCTTGTCCGAGGCGTCGACTGCGGCAAGGAATTCTCGAATGCTTGATCGTACCTGACTTCGCACCGCGCGATTGCGAATGCGACGTGATTCACTCTGTCGATGTCTCTTGGCTGCAGAGCCTTGACCTGCCAATGGATGGCCTCCGTGCTAGTAACTGGTGATGGCACCGAAAGTTACCAGATTGCCATACCGCTGTCAAGAATCGGTACATTAACCTAATGGGGACAGCAATTGGTCTTCTCACGATACTCTCGACGCTGCTCCTGTGGGACATGCAATACAAATTCATGCAGGCTGTGAGCAGGAAGTGGGCACGGCGATCCCTCGATCGACACGTCTCTGGAATGGCACATCGGATGCTCCAGCTCGCTTCGTTCTACGCGGGGTTAGTGGTAGAAATCGATCCTCGGCTGGGGTCGGCCCCACCCTCCCCAACCGTCGTTGTTTCGAACCACCAATCGATCGCCGATATCGTGGTCCTGCTCGATGCATTCCGTTCCCACGCGCTACGCTTCGTAGCAAAAAAGGAGCTTGCTCGCGGATTCCCGGCCGTCTCCGAAGTCCTACGACTTCAGGGCCATGCGCTCATTGATCGCCGAGGCGAGTTCCGGCGGGGAGCCGCGGCACTGGAGCGCCTTGGTGCCCGTATGATTTCCGGCGTCTCACCGGCGGTCTTCCCGGAGGGAACTCGATCGCGGGATGGCCAGGTCCGACAGTTCAGACCGGGAGCCGTCCGA
>JANQQY010000701.1 GCA_028284845.1 Spirochaetales bacterium | reverse complement strand
CACGCGCCGTTTCCGGGAGTCTTGCGGTAGCTTGGATAACCAGAGCCTCCACGGCCGAAGAGACGTAGCCGGGTCCGCTTCGCACGCTCGTGATACGCTCCGTGCTCACGCCGGTTCTCGCTACAAAAAGCTCGAGCGCAAGAGAGAGTGTGTTCTCATCGGCTCCCAGGCTCAGAATCGCAAAAAAGTCGACATCCTGAGTACGGGCGCGTGCAAAGGCCTGAGCAGCATCATCGACGAGCGCGGCCTCTGCGACGTTGATTACATCGGTGCTCCGCATGGTTGACGCGACATAGTCGAGAACCGCCGGGACAGTGTCTGACCAGGGGAACGCCTGTATACGTGCGGCATAGAGCGCGATTGAAGGCTGCTCTCGCTCGACGGTGAACTGATTGACTCCCCACCGTGCAGCGAGGTCTCCGGAGATCGCGCGACGCAGGACATCGATCTCCTCAGGAAGGATGCCGTCACGTGCGACGGATAGTTCTTGCAGATAGGTAGCTGAGAAGCCTTGCGCGAGGAAGTGTTCAGCGTATGACTCCCGAATCGTCGATTCAAGCGGCGCGAGAACAAGTGCTCGCTGAAACCTTCGCTCAGCGGCCGCGTACTGATAGGCACGAGAGAGCGCTTCTGCCTCACCGGTCCGATGGATGGCGAGTTCTTGACGAATGGGATCGGTCAGTTCGAGGCTCGCAATCGCCAGCTCCTCGGCCCACACCCGGTAGAGTTCTTCGTCCGGCGCGATCGACATGGCGGTCCGGATGCTCGTCATGGCGTCGGCATCGTTCGAAGCGGCACGGAGCCCTGACGCCCTGAGGAACCAGGCGTTGTGGTCGGATCGGTCTGCGACAATGAGTTGCTCGGCGAGCGAGATTGCCTGGAGTGCGTTGCCGTCCTCAAGTGCGATTCCCGCAAGTATTCTGGCTGCCGGTAGCGCCTCAGCGTCGAGAGCTCGAGCGGTTCGCGCCGCAGCGCCGGCGCGGTCGATGTCGCCGATTCGTGAGTAGAACTGTGCCGCCACCAGATGAACGTCGGCGCGATCGCGGTGAACTCGCTGTGCAAGCTCGATGTAGTCAGACGCGATCGCGATCTCCCCCTGGTACTCGTAGACCAATGCCAGCGAGAGAAGCGCACGTCGATGATTGGGACGCACCCGAAGCGATTGTTCGAGCGTTGCCCGCGCGGCGCTGCTTCTTCCCTGTGCGAGCGCAAGCTCGGCTCGCGCTATCGACGCATCGAGATTATTTGGTTCTGCGGCAAGCACTTCCGCGAAAATGGCATCCGCAACCGATACATCCCCTGCAGCGACAGCAATACGCCCCGCGAGGACGCGAACGCGGTTGTCTGTCCGTGCCAGGCGAAGTGCGATCTCAATCTGTTGCTGGGCCTGATCGATCTCATCGATGATGAAGTAGGCATCAGCCAAGCCAAGGTTCGCGCCAAGATCGTTCGGGTTGACCTCCAAGGCCTCGCGAAACACATCGATCGCCAAAAGAAACTCCCCTCGAAGAAGATGCCTCTCTCCTTCGGCAACGAGCTCGGGAGCAGTCTGGGCGACCGCTACTAAAGAGACCAGAATCAGGAGGACGCAGCTACTCGCTCGCACTCTCATCACGCGTCACCACAATCTTTACCGTCTTGATCTTGTGCCCATCCATCTCCTGGATGACAAAATCAAGGTTCTCGTAAGCGACTTTCTCGTACCGGACAGGGATCTTGCCAAAGAGGTCAAATACAAAACCGCCAAGGGTGTCGAAGTCCTCGTCGGGAAGCGAGAGACCGAGTTCCTCGTTCAGATCCTCAATGTCGACTCGAGCGTCACACAGGTAAACGCGTTCTCCTATCTCAAGAATATCCTCTCGCTCATTGTCAAACTCGTCTTGGATGTCGCCGACGATCTCCTCGATGATGTCCTCAAGGCAGACGATGCCCGAGACTCCGCCGTACTCGTCCACGGCGACCGCGATGTGGATTCTCCGTCTTCGCATCTCGCGGAGGAGTGAATCGAGTTTTTTGCTGTCAGGCACAAAGAACGGCTTGCGAATCGTCGTCTCGACGACGAAATCCTCGCCTGTCTGGTAGTGCTTCAGGAGATCCTTCGCGTAGAGCATCCCCACAACGTTGTCGATGGTGTCCTTGTAGGCCGGGAAGCGGGAATGTCCGCTCTCAGAGACCTTCTCCAGGACCTCGGTCGGCTCCATGTCTACGCCCAGAAAGGTGACATCGATCCGAGGCACCATGACCTCTTTTACCGTGGTGTCCGAGAGCGCGACGATTCCGCGCACCATGTCCTGCTCTTCAACGTTCAGGTCGGCGTAGTCGGGATCACGTGGGTCCGATCTCCTGCCAAAGATTCGCCTGAACAGGCCCTCTTTACTCAACACTTCTCTCCCCCGCGAGTTCATTTACCTCGCGCACAATCTTCTCCTGTAATCCAATCATCGGGTGCTTTGACGCTTCCGGTGAGTCGAGCGTGACACCCTCGTGCTCCATGCCCGTCAGATGGAGCAGTGCGTGGACCACCACCCGGACGAACTCCTCTCGAAGGTCAACGCCGTTCTCGAGCGCGTTTTGGGAGACCGACTCCAAAGAGATCGCGACATCCCCTTCGATTCGATTGTCCGGAATCTCTTCTGATGCGAAGCTGAGGACGTCGGTCGGGCCGCGCACGCCCCTGAACTCTTCGTTTAACTCGGAAATCCGGGCGTCCGAGCAGAGCAGGAAGGAGAGATCCCACTCATCTACACGAAGAGATGCGGCGACAAATTCAACTATCGAAGGGACAACCGGCAACGAATCAGGAGGCTCGTCTATCTCCGATGAAATCTCGACGTTACGCATCGTTGGTATCGTAGGCATCGATGATTTTTTGCACGAGCGGATTTCGGACGACGTCGCGTGTACCAAAGTAGGTAAATCGTATCTCCGGAATCTCTTGCAA
>JANQQY010000685.1 GCA_028284845.1 Spirochaetales bacterium | reverse complement strand
CTTGGAGTCGCGTGTCGCTGCGCTTGAGGTTGCGGCCCAGGAGGTGGTCAGCGCCGGGCTTGCGCCGGTGACGACTCCTGCTGTGCCTGCGGAGTCGGTGACCGCCCCGGCTCCCGAGCCGAGCGAAGAGCCCTCGGTTGTCACTACAGAGTCCGACGAAGACTCGATGCCGACGACCGACATCGCTTCTACTCCCGTCGTCGAGCCGGTTCAGCCCTTTGTACCGACACCGGAGGACGACTCAATCGACCTCTCCTTTGGTCCCTTTGTGCGCCCGGAAGAGAGCGCATCCGATGTCGTGAATGAGCCGGCCACACCGGCACGCGAGGATGTCGCGGAGGAGCCGCAGGAACCGGTCACGCGTGAAGACGCCGTTGCCGCGCTCGACGACGCTGCGGAGGCGGCCCGTCTTGCAGAGCTCCAGGCGGAGGTCGCCGCATTGCTCGCGGAGAACGCGCAGCTTCGGCGCGAGCAACGTGCGATCGAGGATCGGATTCTGAACGAGATTCTTGGGAACGGATTTGTGCGCATGATGGAGTCGCGTCTCACTGAGTCAGTTGTCTCAGGCTTCTCCGCATCAGCGCCGGATACCGGCGCCTGGAACGTGACCGACGGTCGAGCGATTCAGGCCGACGAAGAGGCCTTCTTCGCAAAACTCGCCATGCCGGTCGAGCAGAGCGACAATCCCGTCCTCTACTCCTTCTCTGCACGCTCGCTCGACGAGGGGTGGGTTGGCGTTGGGTTGCATCTCTTTGTCTCCGGTGTTGAACGACGGGCAGGATACGGCATGGGTTCCAGTCTTCTCGTCTGGTTCACCCGTGACCCCGAGGCTCGCGGCGATTCCGCGACCTACCTACAGGTCTATCGATCGGACGACGACGTTGACATGGCGCGGGTGCTCGACGCCGCGATTCCTGAGAGCGTTGATGAGTTTATGGATGTCGACGTTCTCTACGAGCCGACGAATCAGTACATCACGATCGCGGTCAACGGGGTTGATCGGGTTCGGTATCGGACCTGGTTCGGAATCGACTCCGGCGTTGAGCTCGCATTGCGAACCCTCGGCCGGGCCGAGTTCACGAACTTCGCAGTTGCTACGGAGCAGTGACGGTGAGTGAGCCCGTCTCTCCCTGCGAGAGGCGCCACTCCTGAGCAGCCGGACCTTCAATCACATTCGTGACTTGGAGGAGTGCCGTGTTTGGAGTGACCGATCCCTCGTTTACGGCGTAGATCTCCAGGGTGTTTGGACCCGGAAGGAGATCCATGGGGAAGCTGGTGCCCGCCCCGCCCACCAGGACGTGTCCGGAAATAAAGAGGTCTCCGTTGAGATAGAGGTTTACCGTGTCGCCATCGATTTGCGCGCCATTGTCGGTGAGCGTGATCGTCACGCTCCGCTCGGAGACGGTCAGATCGGTGAGTTCGTTTCCCATCGGTGCAAGAATGGAGAATGGCTCTGAAGCGGCTGTCAGCTCCAGCGTGCCGACGCTCTGATCCGGGTGGAACCCGCGGACCACGATCCGGTATTCGTCAGGAGTCTCATGGGCCACGCTGAAGTCGGTGGGGATCCTCCAGGAGAACCAGAGATCGCTTGGATGGTTCACTGCCAGCGTCTCGATCACAGCTCCGGATAGGAGGAGTTCGATTCTTAGTGTCTCAGGCTGTTCGGCTCCTTCCCAGGTAATGGCGATCTCATCGCCCGGTCGATAGCGGTCGCCGTTTGGTTCAATCACAGAGAGGAGATAAGGATCTGAGGTGAATCCATCGTCGTGAAGCCCGTAGAACGCGGTCACGTCACATCCGGCTATGACAAAGGCGACGATTGCTGTCGCAATGAGAATCACTCGTGTTCGTGGAAGCATGTTCCCTCCACGAGATCAAACACCTGCGGTCGGGAAAAGTGTTACCGGTCGTTTCGCAAGAACCGAGATATCAGAAAGGCCATTTCCATGCTCTGGGCGTAGTTGAGGCGCGGATCACAGTAGCTCTGGTAGTTCGTCTCCAGATCGGCCTCGTTTAAATCGATCGAACCGCCTACGCATTCGGTCACCTCGTCACCGGTCAACTCAAAGTGCACTCCGGCAAGCGTCGTTCCTGCCTCTCTGTGAAGACGGAAGCTCTCCTCCAGCTCCTGGAGGACCGACGCAAACGCTCGGGTCTTCCGACCGCCGGAGAGTGTTGTGGTGTTGCCATGCATTGGATCGCACATCCACGCGACCTGATGTCCGCGCGACGTGACTGCCTCCAGGATTGGAGGAAGGGCCTCTGAGACCGACTCCGCGCCCAACCGCATGATCAGCATCAGCCTGCCCGGATCGTTCTGCGGGTTGAGCGTTTCACAGAGCTCGACCACCTGGCCGGCGTCAGCCTTCGAGGAGAGTTTGATTCCAATCGGGTTCGCGATTCCTCGAAAGAACTCGACGTGGGCCCCGTCGAGTGCACGAGTCCGCTCGCCAATCCACAAAAGGTGGCCCGAGAGCCCGAGCCATCGTCGTTGGCTCTCCGCGCCTTCCACCCGGGTCAGCGCCGATTCGTATCCAAGGTGGAGTCCCTCATGCGAGGTGTAGAACTCTATCCTGCCAAGGCTTGCATCGCTGACTCCGCCAAAGCTCTCCATGAAGTGGATCGAGTCGAGCACGTTCTCCACGATTTCTTGATACTCGTCCCAGTTTGCGGTATCCCGTATCGAATGCAGGTTCCAGCTATACGGGTGGTGGAGGTCGGCAAAGCCACCGTCGATCATCGAGCGGATGTAGTTGAGCGTTGATGCTGCGTGAAAGTAGCCGGTGAGGAGACGCTCCGGGTCCGGCTCTCTCTCTGACGCGGCGAATCCGTGGACCGTGTCTCCCTTATAGCTCGGGACGGAGACCCCGTTGATCATCTCTGTTTCGTTCGACCGTGGCTTGAAGAATTGACCGGCGATTCGGCCGATCCGGAGAACCGGCTTCCGCGCAGCGTGCGAGAGAACAACGCTCATCTGCAGGAGAATCTTGAGCTTGTTGGCGATCGTCTCGGCATTGCAGTCGATGAAGCGCTCAACGCAGTCACCGCCGTGGAGAATGAACTCCTCACCGGACGCCGCGCGAGCGATCCGTGTTCGCAGCTGATCCACCTCGCCGGGGTAGACGAGCGGCGGCTTCTCTGTGATCCGCGCCAGCACATCCTCATAGGCTGCGGCGTTCGAATAGGAGGGCTGGTGAAGGGCGGTGAAGACCTTCCAGCTCTCGGGTGTCCAATCTGATCGGCTGGCTCTCATCACGATTGCCGCATACTATAGCGACGAATGAGTGATCAGGCGAAGACCAATACGACTCAAAACAGGCGTCGCGACTATCCCGCGGGGTACGGTGTCGTCGAACCTGTCGCCAACTACCGTCCCTGGGATACCGACGCTGCATTCTCCGAGGTCTACGACCTCGTTCGGGAGCATACGATGGTCGATGTCTATCGCCTCTGGACGCTCTGGACGCTCGCGGGGCAGGTACCAATGGGCGACCTGCTGGAGATTGGAAGCTGGCGCGGCGGCTCCGGTACCACCATCGCTCGCGCCATTGGGCGCCGCGCCGACGGGGCGCCAGGGCAGCTCTATCTTGCGGACACCTTTGCCGGGGTCGTGAAGGCGGGCGAGCGGGATACCTACTACACGGGTGGGGAGCACGCGAACACCTCGCCGGAGATCGTACGGGAGCTCCTCCGGAACGCCGGCGTAGAGGGCGTCGAACTGCTCGTCGGTATCTTCCCGGACGATTCCGGCCATGCGATTGATCAGAAGCGCCTCTCGCTCTGCCACATTGACGTGGATGTCTACCAGAGTGCCCGCGACTGTTTCGAGTGGGCGTGGCCGCGGATGGTCTCCGGTGGCGTTGTCGTCTTTGATGACTATGGGTTCTACGGCTGCGAGGGCGTCACCACCTACGTCGAGGAGATCGCCGGAACGATCGCCGATGGGGCGCCCATCGTGGTCGTGCCGAGCCTTTCGGGACAGGCGATCGTCACCAAGCCCTCACTTGATTCTCGAATTTGATCTCGATAGGTTCTTTCGCCTGATGTCGCCGACGACCAAGCTCACGCTCATTGTCGCAGGCTTTATCCTCCTTGGTTGCAGTACCGGAGACCCGTACGTTCCCTCAGAGGATCCCGTCTTGCTCCGTGCCAATCGCCACATTGAATCCCGTGGCGATGTTGTGGTCGTGCGCGAGGAAGGGCGCTCGGTCTATCCCAACATCGAGAACTTCCTGGAGGCCGACGACCCAACCCTTGCTCTTTACCGGGAATCGGTGACGCGAGATCGAGTCGTTGACTTCTTTGTTGAGCGAGCCGGATCGGAGCAGATTGCGCTTCCCATTCTCTACTACGCCGATCGGATGGATATCTCGCTCTCGCTCGCATTTAGTCTCGCCTGGGGTGAGAGCAGATTCCGCGTCGACGCCGTGAATCAGAACTCGCGATCGATCGACCGCGGTCTCTTTCAGCTGAATTCGCTCACCTTCACCCATCTGAGCGAGGACGACTTCTTCACCCCGGACGTGAACATCTTCCACGGCCTCCGGCATCTTGACTGGTGCCTCTCGATTGCCAACTCCGACGAGCAGGCACTCGCCATCTACAACGCCGGAAGCGGACGCGTTCTGCGGGGTCAGATCCCTGCGATCACTCAGAGGTACATCGGTATCATCTCGGACTACCGAGGAGCACTCATCGAGGATTTCACCGAGTACATCCTCTCGCACTTCCCGCCAAGCATCGCGTAGAATACGCGGCATGATTGTAGTCCTCGACCACGCGATCCGTGACGACGACAAGAGTCGTCTCCATAGCTTCCTCGTAGAGAAGGGGTTTCAGGTACGGGAGATCGTGGGCGAGGAGGAGACCATTCTGGGCGCTGTTGGTTCGGTGGCGATCGACATTCGAGAGGTCGAGCTCCGTCCCGGAGTTCAGCGGGTCATTCCCATTTCAAAGCCGTACAAGCTGGCGAGCCGAGAGCTCAAGAAGTCGGACTCGATTGTGCAGGTTGGTCCCATTAAGATCGGTGGCCCTCGAATCGCCGTGATGGGTGGACCGTGTGCGGTTGAGAGCGAGGAGCAGATCAACGAAGCCGCTCGTATCGCTCGAGAGAGTGGGGCGGTGGTGCTTCGTGGCGGAGCATTCAAGCCGCGCACGAGCCCCTATTCATTCCAAGGTCTTGGCGAAGAGGGTCTCAAGTTGCTCAAGTCCGCGGGCGAGCGCCACGGCCTTCCCGTCGTCTCTGAGATCATCGCGCCGAGGTATGTTGACATGTTCAAGGAGTATGTCGACCTCATGCAGATCGGCGCTCGGAACATGCAGAACTTCGAGCTCTTGAAAGCCGTTGGTGCGACCGGTCGCCCTGTTATGCTAAAGCGCGGTCTTGCGGCGACGATCGAGGAGTGGCTCATGGCCGCCGAGTACCTCCTTGCGCACGGCACCGAGGATGTCCTCCTCTGTGAGCGCGGCATCCGCACCTTCGAGACCTACACTCGGAACTCTCTTGATATCTCATCCATTCCGGTCGCCAGGAAACTGACCCATCTCCCCGTTATCGTCGACCCGAGTCATGCAACGGGTATTCGTGAGCAGGTGCCTCCGGTGGCGCTTGCCGCGGTCGCAGCGGGCGCGGACGGACTGATCGTCGAGGTGCACCCGGATCCGGAGCAGGCGCTTTCGGACGGACCGCAGACTGTCTTTCCCGGGCAGTTTGAGAAGCTGATGCGTGACATCGAGGCGCTCGCGCCGGTTGTTGGTCGAGAGCTCACGCGGATTCCACGCGAGCGATCGACCCCCGACGGTGGCGCCTCACTTGGCACGTCCGTTGGCTCGCGAGGCGTCGGCGATGCTGCTGATTCCGGCGCAGGTGCGTCATCCGGTGCGCGCGGCGATGCCTCTTCCGGGACACCGATCGCCTACCAAGGTGAGCGCGGCGCCTACAGCGAGATGGCACTCGTTCGTTTCTTTCACGACACCGAGTTTGAGCCCATCCCAAGCCGATCATTTCGAGACGTGTTTGATGCCGTCCTTGCGGGGCGTGCGCAGTTCGGGATCGTACCGGTAGAGAACAGTCTGGCCGGAAGCGTGCACGAGAACTACGACCTGCTTCTCCAGTACCCGGACATCCACATTGGTGGAGAGATCAAGATTCGAGTGGAGCACAGCTTGATAGGCGTCAACGGCTCGTCCATCGGGGAGATCAAGAGAGTGCTCTCGCATCCCCAGGCGCTTGCGCAATGTGATGAGTACTTGCGGGGGTTCGATTGGGAGCGTGTTCCCTTCTACGACACGGCCGGATCGGTCGCGCATATCGTCAGTGGTGGCGATGCGAGTGTCGCCGCGATCGCGAATGTGCGTGCCGCAGACGTCCACGGTGCGACCGTCCTCAAAGAGGGAATTGAGACCAATCCGAGCAACTACACCCGGTTTGTCGTTTTGATACCCGGCGAACCCTCCTGGCAAGAGGGTGCGAATCTCGCGAGCATCGTCTTCTCTACGCCCGACCGTCCCGGTGCCCTCTTTCATGCGATGGAGCTGATGGCCAAGGCGTCGGTGAACCTCAAGAAACTTGAGTCGCGACCCATCGCTGGGAAACCGTGGCAGTACATGTTCTACGTCGATCTTGAGCTTCCCACCGGCAAGGCGGAGTTTGACTCGCTGCTGGATACGCTTTCAGGCGAAGTGAGTGACCTAAGGCTTCTGGGCGTCTATCGCGCGGTCTAGGCCTCGGCCGCAAAGCCGCTACACGTCGATGCCGAGCTTTCTCATCTGATCGAGTTCGGACTTCTTTGCCGTGTATTCGTGCTTCGCCTGGTTGGTTGAGACGATCGCGTTTCGAACGGCAGTCAATTCGATCTTGACGCCCTTCATGGTGCGCTTTTCTGAGTCGCTCACCTGTTCCTTGAGATGCGTGTCGAGTGCTCCCGCGCGGCGGTGGATGCCGTGCAGATCGCCGAGCTCCTTGTCGAGGTACTTCTGGAGCTGCTCTTCGCTTGCCTTCTGCAGTTTGAGCCAGGGGCTGCCGGTCCGAGCGAGAAACGAGTTGTAGAGCTTTGCCTTCTTCCGGATCAGCTCCAAAAAGTCGCTGAAGACGATAGGCTCGGAGTGACGAGATCCCGTGTTCTCATCGGTGTAGCTCACGGTGTAGGTGACCTTGGGCGGTTGCCGATTCGTGAGCCTGTCGACCCAGTCGCGGAACTTCTGTGCAAAGGTCTTTGACCGATTGGCCACCGCCTCATGATTGACCGCCAATCGGTCTGCGACAACGTCCAGCTGACGACTCGCGGATGCGAGGCCGCGAATTGCCGCGATCAAAAGATCGGTCCCTGATTCCGTGGGCCGCTTCTTCTTCGCGACCTTCTTGACTGTCTTGAGCCTGCCCAGAGCCTGCTCTCGGAGCGCCTCGGCCTCCTCACCAAACTCCTCTCGAAGAACCTCCGCCACGAGCTCCGGAACGAACGGCGGTGACATTCCCACCTGCTTTGCCTGACGCTTGAGTTTGTCGAGCGCCGATGGATCTGTGGCGTCAATGCTCTCCGGTGAGTCAATCGATGGGAGGAGGCGTTCGCGGACTTCAAGCTTGTACTCTTCGCGCTTGAAGGCGCTCACCGTCTTAATGAGCGTCTGGATCTCAGTGGCCTTCCGGGCGAGCTGATCGAGAGCATCGGTGATTACGCTCGCAGCAAAGCTGTCGTTGCCCCCGCGAGCCCGCCCAACGATCTCCGCCGCACCACGGGTCGTTGGACGAGGGGAGTGAGTCATGAACGACTTCCAGTCGACGAATTTCGTGAGGTCGGTGAGTTGTTTGAGCTCCCGGAAACCAAGGGTCTGGATTCGAAATTCGAAGTAGTTGTTCAGGAACTCGAGGACGTTGTCAAAGGCGTCCAACCGCATGCCGATTACCATCTCGCGTTCGCTGTCCAGGTAGGGATCGTCGTCCGGAACTTTGATTTCCGAGATCTTCTGGTCTGACTTGTACGGATCCTCTTTCACGAGTCCTTTGCGGACGAGAAGCTGATGGAGGCCTTGGAATGAGGCGTGGAAGACGCGGAAACCTTCCTTGAGCTGGGGAAGTTCCTGGTTTTCGAGCGCGGATGATCTCGCCTCTATCGCCTCCGCAAGCTGCATCGCGTAGGGCCGTTCGCCAGCCATCGACACATTATCCACACCTGTATCGCCGTCTGCAACGTTTCGCTCAAGCGTGGGGATCGCCTTCCTCGTCCAGGATGCATGAGACCGACCTGCCGGAGCGTCCCGATCGTCGCGACCCTGCTCTTCATCATAGCCATGAGTTCATGCGTTCTGTCGCCCATTCGCACCAAACATACGCTTGAGCTGCCCCGGACTCCTGAGGCGTGGGCGAGTATCTGGGGCGATGCGAGGTTTCGCTTGGAGTGGCATGCCATCGGCTTTGCGTCACAAGAAACACCCTTGTTCGAGCACGATTCGAGTGTCACCGTTCGTGTCCCCATGAGTGCGCCGGTGATCTTCCTCGCGCACCCGGAGTTTCCGCAGAACGGTCCGGCGCTCGCCCCGGGAGAGCGTCTCCCTCCGGCCGGGGCAATCTGGCCACTCGAACATACGATTCGTGGATCGCCCATCCGCCTCTCCTTCGCCGATGGCTTCGCGGCTTCGGTCCTTGCGCAGGCGTTGCGAATCGGCATTGATCTGCGCGACTTCAATACGAAGCGCTTTGTGGAGCTGTGCAGAGCGATCGCAGAGAGCACGACCATGCCCCTCGACCGGGATCGGATTCTTGAGGCGCTGGCGAGCCGTTCGATGCGGGAGAGCTACATCAGACCGGTTGAGTCGCGAAGCCTGGGCCACACTCTGCCGCACGGCGTCTGGGCTCGCGCCGCCTATGCCGCACCGCCTCTCGTAGGCGGCGGCGAGATCACCCTCGACCTTCATCAGGGGACAAACGTCTACTACTCGGGCACGGGCGATCGTCTGGCCCTCTTTGTAGACGGCAAGTGGCGTGTCGGCTCTGGAGCTAACGGACGACGATATTGACTAGGCGATCAGGAACGGTGATCACGCGGGCAATCTCCTTCCCGTCGGTCCACTCTTGAATGCGCTCATCTTCCTTCGCCAGTCGTTCGAGCTCGTCCTTGCTCGTTCCTGCGGCCGCCTGCATACGGCTTCGTACCTTGCCGTTGATCTGGAGCACGATCTCAACCTCGTCGTCCTTCGTGAGCTCCTCAACGTAGTCAGGCCACGAGACCCCTGAGACGCTTGCCTCATGTCCCAATCGCTCCCAGAGATCCTCAGCGAGGTGAGGTGCGTACGGAGCAACCAAGAGGACAAAGGGCTCCCAGAGCTCACGCTGGATCGATTCGGCCTTGAAGAGTTCGTTCACGAAGATTGTCATCTGCGCGATGGCCGTGTTGAACTTGAGCTTGTCCGTATCCTCGGTGACCTTCTTGATCGTCTTGTGGAGGGTTCGCTTGAGTTCATCCGGGGCGGAACCCTCAACGATCTCACGCTCGCTCAATCGATAGATGCGATCAAGCAGGCGATGGACACCTGCGATGCTGCTTGTTGACCACGGTTTCTCGTCCTGAAGCGGACCCATCGACATCTCATACATTCGAAGCGTGTCCGCGCCGAACTCGGAGACAATGTCATCCGGGTTGATCACGTTCCCAAGGCTCTTCGACATCTTTACCCCGTTCTCGCCCAGGATCATTCCCTGATTCACGAGGCGCAGGAACGGCTCGTCGCTGTTCACGAGCCCGATGTCAAAGAGGACCTTATGCCAGAAGCGCGCGTACAAGAGGTGAAGCACCGCGTGTTCGGCTCCACCAACGTAGAGGTCTACCGGCATCCAGTAATCGATTTTCTCGCGAGAGGCAAACTCCTGGTCGTTGTGCGGATCGAGGTAGCGCAGGTAGTACCAACAGCTACCGGCCCACTGCGGCATGGTATTTGTCTCGCGAACAGCAGAGGTCGTACCGTCTGTAGGGCAGGTCGTGGCAAGCCATTCCTTTACCTGTGCGAGTGGGCTTTCACCGGTGCCCGTCGGCTTGTAGCTCTCTACTTCAGGAAGCTCCACAGGCAACTGATCGTAGGGCACGGGAACGTACTCGCCGCCACAATTGACCATTGGTACCGGCTCGCCCCAGTAGCGCTGGCGAGCAAAGATCCAATCCCTGAGCTTGTAGTTGACCGCCGCCTTGCCCAGCCCCCTCTCCTCGAGCCAGGCAGTGATCTTCTTTTTTGCCTCGGCGGTTGGGAGTCCGG
>JANQQY010000006.1 GCA_028284845.1 Spirochaetales bacterium | reverse complement strand
TCTCCAAACTCCAGGTCGGAGAATTGCAGCTCACGTCCCTGGGGCGTTGTTATGGCAACGGTTCCCGCGGTCAAGCCGGCAGACGAGATGTCCAGATTTCCAAGAGCGAACGTCGTGCCGTCTGAGGCGACGTAGAGGACGGGATCTGCCGAGAAGGCTACTCCACGTTCCACAATGCCACCAGCGGTGACGGAGAATCCCCCAACACTGATTTCCTGCGGGCTGTAGCCAGGTCCAAGAAACGCTGTGGCGTCAGTTACGACAATCCGGTCATCCTCAACGTACCCGTCTCGGATAAGAAACTGGGTACCGGAGAGGCTGAGCGTGATATCAGAGGTCGTGCGGAGCGTGGCATTTCTGATCGCCCAGTCCGGTCCGAGCTGAATCACCTGTAATGGGACGGCATGCTCAGGACCTGAGGGGCCGGGCACGGTGATCTCAACAGGAGCGGTGGCGATACCCGGCGCAGCCAGGACGCCCTGATCAATCAGGAACGATCCGGCGGAGAACGATCCAAGATTGATATCGCTAAGCTCCCACACGTCAGCCGCTGAGCTCGACGACAGCCGCAACTCAAGGGCGGAAATGTCTACAGGAGATGAGTGAATCGGGCGGAGATCAGGCACATCTCCAATCGAGAGATCGCCCAGGTCCAACGAATGAGTTGGGTTGGCACCAACGATCGGTACATCCAGAGCGACCGTTGTGAGTGAGACGCCCGTTGTTGCCTGCACCCCATTCGCAGTGACGGCAAAGCCTCCTGGTCGCGCATGGAAGTCTGCGGTGACGATCGAGGCTGCTGCGTCAACATCGCTACCTGAAAGAGTGACGGAATCCAGGGCGATTTCCAGAATTGCGTCGCCTGACGCGACATCCTCAGCAAGGAGTTCTGACGGCAGCGCAATCGCGCCCGATGCATTGCTGCCGTCCGGAAGCGCGGTGCCGGAGATGGTGAACCCGCCAACTCGACTCGAGAACGGAAGCAGAATGCTTTCCGGCGGAACCTCGTCCGTCGTCAGCAGCGCCGGAATGCTCACTGATGTGGAGTTTCCGGCGGCATCAATCGCCGTTATGGTGACGACATAGACCTGATCCGGTTCGAGTTCAGTGAAGCGAGTGCCGGAGACGGGACCCATCCCATCGTCATACGGCAGATTCTTGGCCGGACGAGCTTCAACCAGGGTCCCCGATTCCAATACCTGGAGCGTTACCCCATAACTCGTTACGACGCCGGATCCCTCATCATCCGTTGCCGGCGTCCAATCGATCTGAATTGAGCGATCCTCAACGTCTGGTGCGGCTACCGGCGCAACGGGGAACGTGGGGCCGACAGTATCGAATCGAACGGTCTGCCACGCGAACTGCCTGTTCCCTGCGGTGTCTTCCGCGGCAACAGTGATACGAACGATGCCCGCGTCCTGCCCGGTGGCCGCACGCAGATCGAGTGCCATCTCGCGCACGAGGGCGGGAGTCCACTCCGGTCCAAAATCCTCTCCGATTCCCGGGACGGCCGGCACCAGATCAACGTCCGACTCGTCAATAAGCTCGGACCTGACCGCATACCTCGCGATCCCGGAGAAATCGACCGGCTCATTCCATGCGAGCGATGCAACGCGAGCGCCGTACCATACTGCGGTACTGACAAACGGAGATACCTCAAGCGTAAGCTCATCCGGCGGCGTCGTGTCCACTGCAAAGTCGTATGCGGCGACAGGACTCGTCCGCCCAGACGGACTGATTGCAGCAACGTAGAGCGAGTAGGCATTGTCCTGCATATTGTCCGTAAGGTCTGAGAAGACTACCGATTGACCGGCAGGGACGACGAGCGCGTCCGCCGGCAACGTATAGGAAGAAGACGGGCGGGCGCCAACCAACTCGGAGACCGGCGATGTCTCCAGCGCGTACACAAACGATTCCACGCCGGACGGACCGGAAGACGTTGCGGAGAACTCAAAAACCGCGGTCGTTCGCGAGGCGGCACCAAGAAGCTGGAAGCCGGTTGATTCACCATATCGAGCCGGTGGATGCGTGGTGCTACGAACCGTCGGCGTGTTTGGCGTTTCAAGGTCAAACCGGAATGGGAGGGTCGTGGGCTCGCTCGTGTTCCCAGCTTCGTCGCTTATCGTGACTGAGAGCACAAAGTCCCCGGAATCAAGCCAGGTAATAGGGATCGTCTTGTCCGGTGGAACGGGTAGTGTCGCAGAAGGGAACGGCTCGGCCCCAAGCTCAAAGACACGGTAGCGATAGGTCGACAGCGGAGCTTCCCCGTTCGACGCGTCGGAGAAGACGAGTCTCGCCCTGACTGATGCTGCGCCACTATAGGCGCCAACGGGTATCAGAGTACCGTCTGAGTTCAGAAGCTGCACCGACTCCAGCGTCGGGGCAGTTCGGTCTACACGAATCACGCGCGTCAGCGATGCTTGGTTCCCTGCAACGTCGGTCGCGACGATCTCCAACGTCTGCTCGCCCTCATCGGAAAAGCTGAGCTGGTTGGAAGGAAGCGTGGCAAGAGGCGCTCCGTTGACCGAGGAGAGCACGGTCGCAACCGACGAGGCTACGTCTGTCGTTACTATGTCGACAGCAACGGTAGAAGCATCTGTCCACTCTCCCGACAGGTATCCCAAAGGCTCGGTGAACGTTGTGGCGATCTCAGGAGGGGTGACATCATAGCGCAAGATAAATGAAGAGATGCTTTCATTCCCGTTTATGTCACGCACCCGAAACCAGACCTCAGACTCGCCTTCGAACGGAGCAGTCACAGTAGCTCCCGGAAGCCAGGGGTTCCCCTCCGGACCAATGCGATGCTCCCAACTGGAGGAGTCGAGCCCGGCGCCGGTGTCGATCGCGGTTGCAGTCCTAATACCGGAAGTGTCCCAGCCCTCATCAAAGCTGATCGCGGGACCGGTCGAATCGACGCCGGTGATTACTACCGACTGCTGGCTCGACCTGCCGGCGGGATCGGTTGCGCGAATCTCAAACAGTCCGTTCTCTTCGACTTCGAACGAGAACGATCCACCGATCGCCGTGAACTCCGTCCATGCACCGCCATCAAGCGTGTACTCGAGAGTGATATCCGCCGGTGCAAACACAGCATCGCTTACCGTTCCCTCAACGGTGACCGAGGCGGCGTTTCCAGGCTGAGAAACGGGATCTATGGTGAGTACAGGCGCGGTCAAGTCAATCGTCACAGTAAAGGTGGAGGTACGCGAGTTGCCGACGCGGTCAATCATCGTGACGGTGACGTCATGGCGGCCTTCACCGGTCACGGTGAAGGTGCCCGAGTTGGATCCGTGAATACCCGCACCCGAGTCAGAGGCGGAGACAGTACCTGTGAATGGGCTACTAGTCTGGAGGAGATTGAAGCCGAGCGAGTTCAGAATGGGCGCGCCTGCATCACGCACGGTGGTGAAGCTGACGCCGGAGCCGATCGCATCCTGTCCGAAAAGCCGGTTCAGGTAACCCTGCGCAGTAAACTTGTCGTTGCTGGAGAATGACCTCGAGAAGGACCCGTTATTGTTGGCGGTTTTACTGTTGCCCTCATTCACGAACTTGGAGCCGTTCCTGGCTGCATCAACGTAATACGATCTGAGGTCGTTTCTCTGCTCCCATTTGCTGACAGTCACTGTGACCGACGATCCGCGGAAGTAGCGCGTGCCACCGCTGGTGTAGACGCTGGGTACCGTAACGGTGTAGTTGAAGCGGCTGCCGTCGCTACGAGTGGTGCTCCAAGTTGCCGCGCGGGACTGCCCGATGGTGACGATGCTTTGTCCAAACCCGGTTGCGGCAGCGACAACAAAAAGGAGAGCAATCAGGGAGCCGGACCGCACGGTGCGCGCAATGGCTTTCATCTACAACTCCTCCGCAACGATTCGGAGGCCGGTATCAGTCTGGACGACGTACGCGGTGACAAGCTGGCCGGCGTTCGCATCAACGATCCGGGACGACTCAATGAGGAACGCCGCATCGCTGGAACGGATGAGGGTTGCGCCTCCGCCGGACAGGACGAAGGTGTCTTCGCTGTCAATCACCAGGTCCAGCACAGCCGACTCGGTGGTGGTCAGAGGGGGCACGCCAACGCGCGTTGTCGGCGCATCGCCGGGAGTCGGAACGCCGGTAGAGGCGGCCACGATTCTCTGAGGTTCACCGTAGAGTCCGCCGACGTCTCCAAGAAAGGTACTCGGTATGACGATTGGTCCAACGCCATATCTCTCCTCGATTGGCGCCCACGGTCCAACGCTTCTGGATGAAAGGACAAGTGTTGAGCCGAGCACACTGCCGTCGGCCAGTTGCACTGCAACCAAGGCCTCATCAATCGAACTCGGAATAGAGCTCACAGCTACAACGTCACCTGCGTGGAGCAGGCCGATGTTTCCAATGAGGTTCGCATCAAGATCAAAGAGATGGAGCCCGTCGCTCCCAAACAGCAGGAGCGGGACACTGGTCTCTGAGGCGCCGACCCCCGGGTAGGCGATTCCGCGGCCCGTCGTGAGAGCCCCGGCGACGGGAATCTGGGCCCAGAACGGGTCACTCCGAAACCCCGAACTCCCGGCGGAATCCCCAACGATCACAACCGTTGCGGATCCGATGGGGAGGATCACAGGCTTCACCCCGCCGGCGGGGGCGACAGTCGAATACGAAGCGCCCGTCTCAAGGTCGACACGGAGCAAATGGCGGATGTCGCCAGTCGGTGTGGCGGCTTCGAGAGAGAGCACAAGATCAGTCGGGCCCACGGGAGAGACCGATTCTACCTCCCAGCTCTGTGCCACCGGATTCAGATTGTTCGGAAGAACGACGCTCCGGAACTGGGCGGCGTCGCGAAACACGATTCGAATCGTAGAGTCGTCGACTACCACGATAACGACTTGCCCTGTGGTAAAGGCAACGACTACCCGTTCGTCGGGTTGACCGAGCTCCACCTGAACTCTCGATTCTTCGACAAGAATCGGATCCGGGCCGGAGAGATCGAGCTGCATTGCGACGGCGTAGTCGAGCCCGTCGTAAGCTCTACCTGCGACGACGAGCTGGGCAAGATCGTGCCGCGACGGAAGCCACCGAACAATCTCCGCGTCGAGAGGGGTACCGGAGTAGGATAGTTGAACGTCGACCGGAGGGCCCGTGGGTGGAAACCCCACAACTCTCGTCACGC
>JANQQY010000677.1 GCA_028284845.1 Spirochaetales bacterium | reverse complement strand
GTATGAGCCGCAGCTGATCGATGCGACGTTCGCGCTGCTTCTGGCCACCAGTGGCGATCCGCTCGTCATCCCTTCGCTGAACCGCGACGGTGACCTCCTGAGCGATATGGTGCTCCAGATGTTTGGTTCAATTGCCGGATCGGAGTCGATGGTGATCTCGCTCGACGACGAGGGTGCCGTTCACCGGGTCATGGCAGAGGCGCCGCACGGAACCGCGCCCGCCCTGGAGGGTAAGAACGTAGCGAACCCTATGGCGATGATTCTCGCGGCGGCGGGCATGCTTGCGAACGTCTCCCGGCCGGACTACCAGCGAGCAAGTCGCGCGATCTACGAGTCAACGCTTGAATCGGTATTCGAGGGCAACCGCACCTCCGACCTTGGCGGAACAGCCACCACCACCGGTTTCACCGACGAGGTGATCCGGCGTGTGAAGAGTAAGATCGAAGTCTGGAAAACGATGGGGTAGACCCAGCGGTTCCGATCAGAACGGCCCGAATCCGATCCAAGCTGCGAATGCCAGAAAGATCATCGACGCGACGAAGACGACCGCCTGCAGACCGATGGTCCAACGGAGCCAGCGCGGATAACTCACCACCGTGAATCCGAGCGCGATGATCAGGAGAGCGTTCGACGGGTAGATCACATTCGAGAAGCCGTCTCCAAATCCAAATGCGAGCACGGCGGTCTGACGGGTGATTCCAACGAGATCAGCGAGCGGCGTCAGGATCGGCATCATTAGGAACGCTTTTGCGCTCGCCGATCCCACAAAGAAGTTCATGATGAGTGTCACGAGGTAGACCAGGAATGCGGCCACCATCGGTGGGGCCCCCGCGATCATGCTGCTTGCTCGAAAGAGGAGGGTATCCATGATGCCGCCGCTCTCAACGATGTGCTTCACGCTCATCGACATCAGGATAAGCACGATACCGGGCGCGATATTGATCACGCCGCGACCAAAGGTTCGGGCAACACGTCCCCAGCCCATGCCTGCGTAGAGACCGCTTCCGACACCGCCCACGAAGAGGAGGAGGGCCATAAGTGGGAACGCGATATCGGAGAGTGACGGACTCCTGCTCGTCGCGAGGATAAAGGCGATCGCTATTCCCATGCTTGCCCCAAACCAGAGGAGTGCACGCCGCATCTCGGCCGAAAGGTCTGACGATGTGGTGTCGCTCTGAGCGTAGCGGCTGCGCAAGGGGGCATCGTCGTCGCGTACAAGCGACTGAGCAGGATCGCGTTCGATCTTTTGCGCGTAGCGACGGACAAAGAGCAGAACGACCACGTAGGTCAGGACAAAAAAGAGCGTTCGAAGCCAGGCGCCGGAGAAGAGCGGGAGTTCTGCAATGGTCTGTGCAACACCAATGGTGAAGGGATTTGTGATCGCAGCCGCAAACCCGAATGCGAGAGGGAGCAGACTCATTCCAAGACCAACGAGCGAGTCCCAGCCAAGGATGTGCGCCAGAGGCACGACAAAGACGATGAGCGGCACAAGAGCCTCGTAGATCCCAAGGACCGCGGCCATGAACATAAAGACAAAGATCACGATCGCCATGATCAGGTACTTGCGTGATCCCAGGCGACGCACGAGGTATCGGAGTCCTTCCTCAAGTACGCCGCCCTGTTCGAGAATGGTAAACGCACCGCCAACGAAGATTAGAAAGAGGATGATGGTGATGACGGCGACATTCCCCGGGGCAAAGAGCACCTCCACGGGAGCACTTGCCCACCGCCAGATGGGATACTCCGGCCGTTCGATCTCTGCATACGATCCGGGTACGACAACCTCTCGACCGTCGACCTGTGCGCGCTGATAACCACCGGCAGGCACGACCCGTGTCAGAATCCCGGAGACGATCATGAGCAGCAGGATGATCGCAAATGCAAAGACAAATGCCTTGAGCCCCACCTTGATCGAATACTGCTTATCCATGAGCCGCCTCCGTCTGAAGCAGGGTGTGATTAAACGCGATCATCCGTTCCAAGTTTGCGAGTGAGAGGCGCTCGTCAACGCCGTGAATTCGATCGATCTCTCCCGACTCCAGAATGGCCGCGATGAATCGGTAGACCGCACCACACTGCGAGGCGTACCACTTGCTGTCGGTTCCGACCGTCACGAGGAACGGCGCCGCCACGCACTCGATCTGCGACTCCACGATTGCCTTTGCCGACTGATACGAGTCCAGATCGACGCTCGAACCGGGAACGGCTTCCTTTGCGGACTCCGGATCGTGGATTCCCACCTCCACATCCAGATCTCGCAAGAGTTTATTGTAGTGACGGATGACCGACTCGACCGTGTCCCCCGGGAGGATTCGGACGTTTATCACCGCGTCGGCGATATCCGGAAGAACATTGGGCGCCTCGCTACCGGAGATCATTGTGACGGCCTGAGAGGTCCGAATGAGCGCACGGGTCGAGTGCTTCTTGTCGAGAACGCGGCGCAGAACCGGCCAGAAGAGCCGAGGGTTGCCGTACACCAGCTTCATTGGGAAGCCGGTTCGTGGCGCGAGGGCGCGGAAGAATTCACGCACCGTATAGATCAGGCGCGCAGGGAAGGGATGGTCTTCGATCCGCGCGATGGCCTCCGAGAGGAGACCCACCGCCGTTCGTCGAGGAGGCATCGCCGCGTGGCCGCCCGGCGTTCGTGCGGAGAGCTTGATGTTGACAAAACCCTTTTCGGCAATGCCGATCAGCGCGACCGGCAGCCTTGGTTGTGAGAAGAACCCCTTCGCAACGACGGCGCCCTCATCCATGGCAAAGTGGAATCGCCGTGAGGACCATTCGCCGGCAATATGCGCCGCGCCGTTCGCGCCGGAGAGCTCCTCGTCGCCGCCAAAGGCAAGAATGATGCCTCGCACCGGCCGGACTCCTGCCTCCAGCAGCATCTCGACGGCTTCCATCTGCGATACAAGGACGCCCTTGTCGTCGATTGCCCCGCGACCCCAGACGAAGCCCTCATCGATCTCGCCTCCAAACGGCGCATGGGTCCACTCGTTCCGAGTCTTTGGTGGAACGTCAACGACATCGGTGTGGGCAATAAGGAGGATGGGATCGAGGGATGGATTGGCCCCTCGTATCTCAAAGGTGATCACGTAGGGCGGCGAGACCCTCGTCTCCGCTACTCGTGCGATCGCCGGGTAGGCTCCTTCAAGCCATGCGAGCAGATCAACAAATGACTGATCCACCGCCGGCTCTCCCATTCGAGAAGAGACGGTCTCAAACCGGATCAGCCTGGAGAGTCTATCCGCAGCCCGCTCAACATCAACGGATGGTAGCCGTTCCCCGGCTACCGCCATCGTGAGATTCCGCCCGCCGGCTCCGGCTCAAAGCGAATCACACCCTCCCGGATCGCGCTATCGCTTAGTATTCGCGCCGACCTTGCAGCGAGCGCCCGAATCGTGAGGCTGAGAAGTGCTCCGGAGGTCACAACGGTTACAGTCGGTATCAGCTCTGATACCGACACACCATCCCATCGGTCTTGAATATCGAGCCGCGCCGACTGCAGGTAGTTCAGGTTTTCCTGCTGCACCGCCGGGGGAAGCACGGCGTAGGCGAGGATGCCGGTGAGGGTCACGATCAATGCATCTGTGAGGGCGAATGCTACGGCGCTCCCGGTCTCTCCGTTGATGTAGTGCCCAAGGCCGGGCAGAGCCCAGCTGATTCGAGCCGAGCGTTCGATATGATCCCGTTCCTGTTCCGCGATCGACAAGAGATCGAGCGCTCGCACGAGATCGTCGCCGGTTATCTCAGCGAGCGGTGCAGAACCGAGTGACCGAATAAGTGTGTCGAGGGCGAGTTCTGACGGGGTGGCCGACGGAACCGACTCACTGTCCTGAGCCGTGATAGGCCCGGCAACAAGAAGAGCGAGCATAAGGAGAAATGCCGGTCGCCCGGGCGCCACTGCACGTGGCGGGAAGAATCTGGCAGAAAGCCGCATGCACGCATTGTATCGCGGGCACGCGGCCTGCCGTCAATCCAGATCGTCGATCGCGTCCGGCCGTTCAGGAATGATGATCATCGCAATGATATAGGCGAGAATCCCGCTGCCACCTGCCAACGAGAACACCACCCAACCAATTCGAACCAGCGTTGGGTCGATGCCAAAGTAGTCGGCGATACCGCAGCACACGCCTGCAATTTTCTTTTCCCTACCAAGATAGAGTCGTCGTGCCATGCTCCCTCCTCCAGACTCTATGTGCCCATTGGGTCGTATCTGTTACCAAATACCCCGCGACACGCTCAAGATTCACCTTGACATCGAAATACGCGCTTTGAATACTCATTACGAGGGACGTGGGAAATGCAGGACTCATCCAGGCCGTCGCGAAGCAATCGTGAGAAAATCATTCAGGCCGCCGCAAAGCTCATCATTGAGAAGGGCGTGGCCAATACCAGTCTCGCGGATATTTCGCGCGAAGTCGGCATCAGCAAAGGAACACTCTACTACTACTACTCAACCAAGGGCGACCTGATTTTCGACCTGTCAATTCGACACATGGAGCACATCACGCGGACCATCGTGAACTGGATTGAAGGGCACGGACGAGAGCGGGGAGCCGATGCAGTGCTGCAGATGGTCGTTGAGACGGTCCTCAAGTCTGAGACGCGAGGTTACATCCACTTCTACCTCATCCAGGAAGCGCTCAGCGGTAACCACGAGTCTCTTCGTCTCCGCTTTACTGAGGAGTACCACAAGTGGCTCGGGCTGATTGAACAAGGACTCCGCCTCATTCTCCCGCCGAAGACTGATTTTCTTGTCGCTTCGCGCGTGATCCTTTCGAGTATCGACGGCTTGCTGCTTCAGAATCTCTTGGGCGTGGGTCCCGTGCCCCTCGATCGCGTTGGAAGCTACTTCTCTGGTAATCTCATGGTAGGTGAACCTTCTCCTGCTTGAGCCCGGAGAGCGGCTACTCTACCGCGCTGATCCGCGATTCCGGCACATAACTCGTATCCTCAGGCTCGATGTGGGCGACACGATTCGCGCCGGTGAGCATGGGGGGAGTGTTGGTGTCGCCACTCTCGTCACAATCGAGTCCGGCACGCTCGAACTCAGCTTCGCGCCTGAGGGATCGCCACGCTCGCTGGCTCCGGTCACCCTTCTGCTCGGCCATCCTCGACCCATTGTGCTCAAGCGAATGCTTCGGGACCTCTCCACGATTGGAGTAGAGCGGATTCTCGTCGTCCCCACGGAAAACGGCGAGCAGAGCTATCGCGAGTCAAACCTCTGGAACGACACGACGACGCCTCTGCGAGAGGGGGCGGCTCAGGGCGGATCGACTCTGACGCCTGATCTACGCCTTGAGGACTCCCTCACGGATGCCTTGCGTGGGATCGACGCCCCTACCGAGACGCGATTTGTGCTCCACGCGGAGAG
>JANQQY010000671.1 GCA_028284845.1 Spirochaetales bacterium | reverse complement strand
CAAGCACACCCTGCCCGGGGACGGCATTCATTCGTCCCTGGTGAAGCGCGCATCGCGTGCAGGCGAGGACGCGCTCCGCGAGCATCGCCAGGCGGCGCGAACGAGCATCATCGTGATCCGGTAGTGGCGGCGGAGAGGCGGGAGCAGCGCTCGCGGCGGCATGGTCCGCCGTCGTCGTGGCAGGAATGTCATCGCGAGTGGTCTCGTGGTGAGCGGCCCGTCGCCCCATCGTCACATCCGCCGGGACCTCATGAGGAGTCCGCTCTCCAAACCGAACGTAGTCCTCGACCGTGTCCAGAAGCTTCCAGAACTCTCTCTCGCGCTCAGGCACACTGGCCATCCTTCTCATCAGAATACTCAACCCGGTGAAGACAAAGACCCTTCGCCGGTGCCGATGGTCCGGCGGCAGCATGATCGCACGCCTTGAGCCGCTCGGCGACCTCTATTGGGGGTGCGGCCATCTTGTCGAGTTCGATCAGCGTTCCGGCAAGAGACCTGACCATGCGCCAGAGGAAGGCGTTCGCGGAGATCTGAAAGACAAGACGATCTCCCATCGGAAAGAAGCTCGCCCCCACCACCTCTCGGACTCTCGACTCGCTCGGTTCGGATGGAGGCGTGAAGCTCGAGAAATCATGTGCACCCAGGAGAGGTCGTGTGAGCCGATTCAACCGTTGGATATTGGGTCGATGCTTGAGCCAGGTCACGCGGCGGAGTGCGGTCGGGCCGACGGTCCGCGAGCTGGTCCAGACGTAGCGATAGTGCCGAGCGCGCGCGGAGTAGCGGGCGTGAAAGCCTTCATCTGCCTGACGGCTCGCGACGACTCGAACGTCGGGCGGTAGGTAGGAGTTGATAGCGACTGCGAACTGACCGGGGTCAAGGGAATCGATGTCTGAGGCGAAATTGATCACCTGGCCGTCCGCGTGAACGCCGGTATCGGTGCGTCCGGCGGCAACGACCTTCACTTCTCGCTTGTGCATCCTCTCGAGCGCGCTCATGACCACGCCTTGCACGGTCCGCCCCTGGGGCTGAATCTGCCAACCAAGGAAATCGGTACCGTCATACGCGAGAGTCAACCGGATGTTACGCATCCACGTTGGCGGTCTCGGGATCGCTCTTCTCTTCGCCGAGTTCGCGTGTGATCTCGTCGTAGACATCACGTGCATTATCGAGGATTGCCGCAGGCTTGTTCTTGCTTGCCTTCCCCATGCCAAAGATCCTCGCCACGGTTCGCTTCGCCCGACCCAGAGCCACGAGGCGCTTCTCCTCATCCTTAGCGGGGCCGTGCTGGTACTCGAGAAGGCCGGTGAGATAGAGCACGCCGTCATAGCCGTAGTTCTTGTCGAGATCGGGACCCAGATTGGGAGCGCCGCTTAGCGTCTCTGCGCCCGTTTGCTCGAGTGAGACGGCGTGTGCATAGAAGAATCGGGCCTTGCGATAGAAGATCTGCGAGAGGTAGTCGTAGTTGTCATCCGATCGCTTGCGATGAAGATCCTCGCACACCCATGCCGCGCGGAGACAGCAGAGGCCGCGCTTGAACGTGGGGGAGAACTGCTTTGGAAAGTGCTCATAGGATGCCGCCGCCAGGAAGTAGCTTGCGCAGCCTTCCTCTAGCCCGCGTGGCGACGTGTAGTCGATCGATTCGAAGAGGAGCCGCGTATCTGCAATGCGTCGTTGCTCCTCGCTGCGGAGCTTCTCCACAATCGTCTCGTCAGCCTCGAGAAAGTCGGAATGGAAGGCGGCGTAGTAGCACGAGGGGCATACCGTTATGGGATAGATAAGAGGAAAGACCTCACCATACTTCTGCGATGGAATATAGGTACGGCGCAGTTCACGCGTTAGCTCGCCGGCGTTGAGTCGGCCACGTCCTGTCCGAAGTTCTTCACGGTAGAAGTTGGTCTCGCATGCCGGACAAGTTATTGGCGTCTTTGAGAAGAACGTCAGATCCGCCATCTATCCCTCAATAACCACCATGGCGACGGCGTTGTCAAGCTCATGGGTCAGCGAGAGGTGGATTCGCTTCCCGCCGAACTCATCCATCATCCGAAGTGCCTCCCCGTGCAGGAGAATCTCGGGTTTGCCGTGAGGATCGTTCACGACCTGGACCTCGCGAAGCTTGAAATGCTTGAGTCCGGTCCCGATCGCCTTCGCCAGAGCTTCCTTGGCGGCGTAGCGCGCGGCCAGTGAGGCTGCCATCGCTGTGGGTCCACGGCTCACAGCGTCATCGACCTCCTTCGGATGGAAGTAGCGCTCGATGAGCCCTCCCTGATCTACCCATCGATTCATGCGGGCTATCTTGATCAGATCGACGCCGATGCCAAGGATCACTGGGCTGCCTCTTCATCGAGCCGGGCGGTCGCCTCCGCGACCTCGAGTTCGATTCTTGCCGGATCGATCGAGAGGACGAGAATGCCCCCCGGGATCTGCGGTCTCACCGGCAATGCATAGGTGCCTGGTTGACTGATGCCGGAGGCGTCAACAAAGAGACCGAGTCGCTCCGGGGGAATACCCTCAACGTCGAGCTGCCTGCCCTGTGCGCGGATCGATCCGGTCTGGACACCTGAGATAATCGCCAGGGACGGATCAAGGTCGACGATCGTGATCTCAAGGTCGGTAAAAGTCGTCTGTACCACGGTTTCCACGATGAGCCCGCGAAAGTCGACAATCTCGCCACCCGGAAAGCCGACAAGCGGGTCGGGTCGCGAGAGTCGCACGCTCTCCGTGAAGTCACCGTTTCTTCCGGTCAGACTGATCGCCTCAGTGAGGATCTGGGTGATCGGCTCTACCCGACTCCGTGGTCCAACGACGTCTATCGCGGTGGGCGAGATCCGGTAGTCGCTCAGCTCGTAGCCTGCCGGTGGAAAGCCCGTGAGATTAGGGACCACCTCGAGGCTCTTCGAGAGGCGCTCTTCCAGGGTGACGGTCACGCGGGAGGGTTCAACGGTGATCTCGAGGCCCTCGATCCCGGCAACGGCTCCCTCCCGACGAATCTCCACGGGAGCCCGAAACTCACCGTCGGCGGTGTGCGCGCTGAAGTCCGCCACGGCGACGATCTCGTCCTCACGGACGTCAAAGATCTGATCCTCGTCTCCGCGGAGCCGTACCTGGACCCGTGCATCGTACTCGGCGCCGGGGACGAGCGAATCCGAAAGTTCAAGCGAAAGCGGGACTGTGAAGCTTCGTTCGCCAATCTCCGAGAGTCCGTTCAAGAGGACAACGACCAAGGCGACAGCGAGGGCGATGATCTTGACGGGCCAGTTCTCGATGAGCCGCGAAAAAAAGTCATTCCGCGAGGTCAACGCCTTCCTCCTCGAGTTCCGCCGGCTCCTCAATATCGAGAAGCTCGGTCAGTCGGCTTCGTGTCTCGTCGATTCCCAAGTTGTAGAACAAGTTCGCATCGTGTGCGAGCGAGATCGCCCCAGACTCCTCACTGACAACCAGCACAACGGCATCGGACTCTTCCGCCAAGCCAAGGGCTGCCCGATGCCGAGTCCCAAAGCTGCGACGAATGTCCTGTTGCTCAGAGAGCGGGAGGAAGCAGCCGGCGGCGGCAACCTTGCCATCCTCTACAACCACCGCACCGTCATGGAGCGCAGTATCGTGCGAGAAGATCGTCAGAAGAAGCGCCGAGCTCACCTGCGCATCAAGCCGGGTACCCGATTCAATGATGTTCTTCTGTCCCACGTTTCGGGCGAACACGATGAGGGCTCCTCGTCGACGATAGGCGAGAACCTCAGCGGCACTCATAACGGCATCAAGGCCGGCGAACTCGGAGCGGCCACCGATGTTCAGGAGTCGACCCTGGCCAATTCGCGTGAAGATCTTGCGAAGCTCGGGCTGAAAGATTACCGCCAGTGCGATGACAAGGCTCGGTGCGAGAAGGTCGAGGATCGTGCGCAGGGTATCGAGGTTCAGGAAGAAGGCGACACCGTAGGTGAAGAGTACGAGGAACGATCCCTTGATGAGCGGGACCGCGCGTGTCTGAACGAGGAGCTGGTAGCCCTTGTAGATGAGGAACGCGAGGATGAGAACATCCAACGCAGGCAGTACTATCGTCCGCAGGACCCAGATCTCGTTTAGCCAGTCCACACTATTACCCGCAAAAAAGGCCGCGAGGCGGCCTTCTCATAGAGATTATCGGTAGGAACAGCATACCACAAAGCACCGCGAGGCGGCTTGGGTCCGAATGGTTGGGCAGCGGCCACCGTCTACGGCGGCCGGAACTCCTACTTGCCCTTCTTCTTGTGTCGGTTCTTTCTCAGCTTCTTCTTGCGCTTATGCGTAGAAATCTTCTTCCGCTTGCGCTTGCGTCCACATGGCACAGTCGCGTCTCCTTGAGTGAGCCTGCAAGATAGCGAGGGGGCTCGCCGGTGTCAACCTTCAGAATCGGTCCACAAGGAGGCGATGCTTTTGGCAGCGTCGCCTCCGGCAACGATCTCATGGACCGGAAGCGCCCGTGCAAGCTGCCGGAAAAAGCTCTCTTGGCGTTTTGCATACTTGGCGGTGGAGATAATGATCTCCTCTTCGATCGTTCGGTCGGCCGATGCGGGTCGGAGCTTCCCACTGCCCTCGAAGAACTCCCTGTAGCCGATCGCCCGCATTCCGGGATCGGTCGAGGTGTAACCGGCTGCGACCAATCGTTCGACTTCGCTACGAAGCCCGCGGCCAAA
>JANQQY010000670.1 GCA_028284845.1 Spirochaetales bacterium | reverse complement strand
GGTAGTTTGAAGAGCTTGAGGGCCTCCGCCGGCGTGATGCCGGTTCTCGCCGTGGACGCCATTCCACGATAGTAGTTGCGGCAGGTTTTTGACGCAATCGGGTCCTGGCCCTATACTTTTTCCGCTGAGGCAATCACGAGGAGGCACGAATGGCCCAGATCAAGGACCTTTTTGAGGCATACCTGTCAAACGACCTTCCCACAGAGGGCGGTCTGATCATCACCTCGATGTTTGATGAGGAAATCACCTATACGAAGTACGAGGTGACCTCCTACAACAACGTGAAGGACTTCTACCGGAATGAAGACGGGATCGTGTTTCAGGCCGATGGCTACAAGCAGTTTGTGCTCGTAGAGCCGGCAAGCTACAACAAGAAGCATGTTGAACCGGCGATGCGCGACTCCGGCTACAGCATCCCCTACCGATTCAAGGAAGTCGATACCTTCACGACCCGTCGGCAGGATCGAATCATCCTTGGTAAAGAACCGGTCATCACTTACGGCAGTTTTACCATCCTTGAGCCGAAGGGCGAGAACTTCGCCTACGTCGTGTACAAGGACGAGGAGATTCTGAACACCGTTGCCGGGTTCTTCGCGAAGAGCCTCTGGCAAGATGCTCGGGTCCCCAAGACCGACGCTGAGAAGGCGGCCAAGGGAATCGCTGCGACCGTGAAGCGGATCCTCAGTCCCCAGACGTAACTTTCGAGGCGATCAACCAGAATCCAAACTCGTAGTGGCCCGGAGCAATGCAGTAATCCGGGCGCGTCTGTGGACCGCAGCTCCCTGTACCCACGCCCCGTTGAACAAGATCGATTGAAACGACCGTCTCTGCACGGAGTCGATCCTCGACCTCGTTGGTGTGGCGAGATTCAAAGAGATCGAGCGGTCGGAAATGGTGAGCTGAAAACTCGAACTCGGGGTCCGCATGAAACCGGAGTGAGATCTCCCCGTTGGAGAGTTCAAACCAGCGGACTTCGCACTTGCTACCGTTCTCCTGCGGCATGATGTACGGAACGTACTGGTCGCGAACGCTGCCCGAGTAGCGGCTCACGGGGTAGCCTCGCTTCCGATCAATGTGATTCTCATGCGGGCCGCGGCCGTACCAAACCAGCGACTCGAAGCCCGGAACGAGTTCCATGATCACACCCACGCGTGGGAGCGTTGGGAGTGAGTCCGGGATGGTGATTGCGTAGTCGAACCGCAGCATGTTTGGACTCACGGATCGAACGGTCTGGGCATAGGAGATCAGCGCGTGCGGATCGGTTCCGCGAAGCTGCGCCTCTTCGCTGATGGCTCCGTTCTCGCGGGTATGGGTTGAGTGTGTGATCTGTTCCAGCTTTTGGAAGCCGGCGGCAAGCCATTGGCCCATCGGCTTCTCTTCCTGACCCTCCCACCCCCGGATGCCGTCATTGTCTGTGGTGGCGCGAAAGAGGTTGAGCGATGGCGTCGCCGCAAAGAGGGTATTGTTCTCTGCCATGATCTCAAGCCCGTTTTCGCTCGAGAGGCTGAGGTTGGTTTCCCCTCTCGTTGCCGCGGCTGCTGTCGGAGCGGGGAGACGCCGTGTGGTAGCCAGGTGCTGCTCCCAGGCGACGAGGTGGCCCTGCTCGCACCATGCTGTCGGTTCCGCAGAGCTGAACTCGAAGATGACGTACGCTTCCGGACGCAGGAGCGTGTCCGGATCGGCATACGGAAGCTCTACTCTGAGCTCACCCCCCGCGGGGACGCTCAGTTCCGGAAGCGATCCGCGGTCAACGACCTCCCCTTCGACCTCGACTCGCCACTCCCCCGCAAGCCAGGCCAGACTGACGAAGTCCGTCTTGCTGCGGATTACAAATCGGCCTTCGGTCACTGAGAGCGCCTCCACGGACAACGGCTGGGCGAGCTTCTTGAACTCATACAATCCCGGGTGGGGTTTCCTATCTGGCCACACGAGCCCGTCCGCGACGAAGTTGCCGTCATGGATCGTCTCGCCAAAGTCGCCGCCGTACGCCCAGAACTCCCGCCCCTGATCGTCACTCTGCACGATCCCGTGGTCGACCCATTCCCAGATGAACCCACCTTGAAGACCCTTGTATCTCTCGAAGGCATCCCAGTACTCGGCAAGGCTTCCATTCGAGTTTCCCATCGCGTGAGAGTACTCACAGAGGATCATCGGTCTGGGGTCCTTCGCCAGAGTCGCGTACTCAATGATCGATTCGATCGTCGGGTACATCGGGTTCACGAGATCATTCGACCTGTTGACGCCACCGGTGTACGTATTGCCCCGCTGATGCCAGTGTGTCTTCACCTCGCCCTCATGATGGATGATTCGGTCCGGATCGTATGCGCGGAGCTTGGTAATGGCGCTCACGTGGTTCTCGCCGTGACCCGATTCGTTTCCGGCACTCCATGCGATGATCGATGGGTGGTTCTTGTCGCGAGCGGCCATGCGCATGATTCGATCCTCGAACGCGCGGCTCCAACGCGGGTCTCGGCAGATCGAATCGTAGTTCGCGTGAGATTCGATGTTCGCCTCGTCGATCAGGTAGATCCCATACTCATCGCAGAGGTCGTACCACTCGATCGTGTCCGGATAGTGACTGGTTCGAACCGCGTTGAAGTTGAATTGCTTCAATGTTCGAATGTCTTGGAGCATGCGCTCTCTCGTCATGACCTTGCCACGTCGATCGTCGTGTTCATGTCGATTGACGCCTCGAATCAGAACCGGGCGCCCGTTGATGAGCAGCTCCCGGTCGTGGATCTCAACGCGCCTGAACCCCACTCGGACACATCGGCACTCAACCGTACGATCGTCGTGCTCCAAGGTGACAAGGAGAGAGTAGAGTGTCGGCTCCTCGCTCGACCACGGGCTGATACCCGGGAGATCTCCGGTGAGTTCGGTCTCGTACTCGTGTTCTCGAAACGACCAACCGATTCGCGTGCGGCCCTCCCAGACGACCGATCCGTGCCGATCCTGGAGACGCGCTGTGAGATAGAAATCCGATCTGGGCCCCGTCTGCGTGTCGGCGCTCGTTGGGGTGTAGGTGAGCTGTGCGCGAAGGCGGAGTCCGCCGGCCCGGGAGTCCGGATCATAGTCGGCTCGGACAAACAGGTCATTGATCTGCGCTGCTTCGGTCGAGTAGAGGTAGACGTTGCGATAGATGCCCCCCATCCACCACTGATCTTGGTCTTCAACATAGCTTGCATCGCTCCACTTGATGACCTTGCACGTCAGCGTGTTGGTCTGCTCGGTGGCGAACGGGGTGATGTCAAACTCACTCGGGAGTCGTGTATCCTTCGCCATCCCAACAAACCCGCCGTTGACATAGACCTCGAGGTAGCTCTCGGCCCCACCGATATGCAGGACGAGTCGTTTTCCGCTCCAATCCGACGGCACGCTGAACTCCCTCTCGTAGACGCCCGTGGGGTTCTTCTCCGGTACGCGTGGCGGCGTATTCTCGAACGGCATCTTCACATTGGTGTAGATCGGTTTGTCGAACGTACCCTGCAGTGTCCAGTTCGAGGGCACTTCAATCGTTCGAGCTTCAGACGGGATGGTGGGCGGGACCGGAACCTCTTCCGGTGTTTCGTACAGGTGGAATCCCCAGTCGCCGTTGAGCGAGAGGTGCCAGGGGGACGCCTCTTTCGCGTATTCACGTGCCTCCGCCTGCGACGGAAAGGGGACGAGACAACTCGTCATGGGGAGACGGTTTACCTCTGTAAGCTCCGGCATCTCCCACCATCGCTTGGCCACGCTCTCTGAATTGCTCATCAATTTTCTCCATGCTCCGGCTGAGCCTCGCAAGTATATTGCCGCGCAGACCGTGATACAATGCGCGCCCATGTCAGCTCTGTTTGCCGGCCTATCGGCCCTCGCGTACGGGTCCGCCGACTACGCCGGAGGCTTCGCGAGTCGGTCGCATCCGGTCCACGGTGTGCTCGCGGTGACTCAGTCAGTGAGTCTCGTTGGTGTCGTCACACTCGCAATCCTCCTGCGTCAGCCGTTCCCGGCCTTCCGCGACCTGATGCTCGGCGCGGTTGGTGGGCTCTCGGGGATCATCGGCCTCACGCTCCTCTATCGCGGACTCTCAACGGGGTCAACCGCGGTCGTGTCGCCTGCGGCGGCATTCGTTGGGACAAGTCTCCCCGTCGTGGCCGGGACGCTCTTTGGCGAGAGTCCTCCGCCAACATCGTGGATCGGGATCTCCTTCGCCGTGCCCGCAGTTCTCCTCCTCTCGCTCTCACCATCCGGTGATCGCCGGTTCGACCTCAGGTCATTGGCGCTCGGCGCCGCTGCGGGGCTCTCGTTTGGCGGCTACTTCATCGTGATCGACCAGACCGCACAGGATTCCGGATTCTGGCCCCTTGCAGCTGCGCGCGTTGGCTCTCTGCTCTTGATTTCGTTGACGTTGGTCGTGCGAACCCGACGAAAGCGCGAGAATGAGGCCTCACCCCTGCCCAGCGGCACAGCACTCGTTGCGGCACTAATCGCCGGCGGGCTGGACATGGCGGCGAACGTCTTTTTCCTCGTCGCGACGCGGATCGGCATGCTCGCAACGAGCGCCGTCATCGCGTCGCTCTATCCCGCGCCAACGGTCTTGCTCTCCCGTATACGGGACAGGGAGAGACTCGGTCCCCTTCGAGTCGTTGGGGTCGCGCTCGCGCTCGCGGGCGTTGGACTGATCTCGCTGTAGGCGGTCGCG
>JANQQY010000659.1 GCA_028284845.1 Spirochaetales bacterium | reverse complement strand
CTTCACCGTGGCGGTGTGGATCATCCGTGACGCCGCGCATTCGCGTGACGCTGCGACAGGCGCAGCGAGACCGAAGTTCAAGATCAATGCGCCTGTGTTTGGGATCCTTACCGGAACCGTCCTCGCGGCGACCGGACTCTATGAATGCTTTCCGCCGTGGGCGACGTTGCCGTTTCGCGCGGCATCGGTCATTGCTCTTGACGGAGTGATGGTCCTGCTTGGTGCGGTGATCGCTGCCATCCCGCGCGACAGGCTTGTCTTTCGGCGCGAGTTCGGCGGATTGGTTCTTTACAAGATGATCCTCTTCCCTCTTGCGGTCATTGCTCTTCTTCTGGTCATTCCCATTCGTGGAGTTGCACCCGAGATCGCCTCCGGGATTCGGCTTGCGCTCATCGTACAAGCGGCTGTTCCGCCGGCGACCAACATCGTTGTGGTCACCAAGGCCTTTGGGACGGGCGAACAGGTCGACTATGCAGGCGGTGCGATCGTCACCACCTATGTCGCAGCGATTGTTCTCTTGCCCGTGTTTCTCATTCTCTCGCGCCTGATCTTCGGCTGACTACCGGAATTGGACGATGTCCCAGCCCTTTTGAACCGCCTCTCGTCTCAACCGCCGGTCCGGGTTCACTGCGATAGCTGTGCCCGCCGCTTGTAGCAGAGGAAGATCGAGGTGGCTGTCCGAGTAGAAGGTCAGATCTGAGACGAGAATACCCAGGCGGCCCGCGAGTTGAATCACTCGATCGCGCTTCTCATCACCGTAGCACGGCTCATTTGCAAGTCGACCCGTTGCAACGCCCCGCTCGAACTCGAGCTCCGTCACTATGACGTGCTCAATCGCGAGTGCTCGGGCGAGCGGTCGAACGATGAGCCCAATGCTCGAGCTTGCTATTGCGACTGTGTCCCCGGCGTCTATATGACTGTTGATCCTGGTGCGAGCCTCCTCAAAGAGATCCCCCAGGACACGCTTTTTGAAGCACGCGAGTGCGATCTCTTCCAGTTCCGCCTGACTGCGCCCGCGCAACCGCATGACGGCCTGCAACGCTCGCCCAATGTCGATAGTGCCGGCTCGATATCTCAGGTAGTGATAGGGAAGGGAGATCACGTCTCCCAGGGAGAAGAGACCGTGCCGGACTCCGAACTGTACGAGGCGTCTGCCGGTCGAATGGCGTGTGATCGTGTGATCCACGTCAAACACCGCGAGTCGTGAACTACTCTCCAATCTCGACCTGGGCGCCACACTCGGCGAGCCGCTTGTAGAAGCCGGGGAAGGTGACCGAGGCGACCTCCGCATTTGTGATCCGAACCGGTTCCTTCGAAATCAGTCCGCCAATCGCAAGCGCCATGGCGATGCGGTGATCTGCGAGGCTGTCCGCCACACCACCCTGCAGCCGGCGCGGTTCAATAACCATGCCGTCAGGAAGCTCGCGTGCCACCCCTCCAAGTCCATTGATGATTGAGGTCATTGCCGTGATCCGATCGGTTTCCTTGGCTCGCGCCTGCGGGACGTTCACGAGTTCAAGCGGATCGCTGCAGATGGTGCCCAGAATCGCCAATGAGGGAAGCGCATCCGGCATCGAGTTCAGATCGACGCTGCCGCCGGCGAGGTCCACTCCTCCGGACGCACCACTTACCGTCAGATCGGCACCTGGATCGCCCGGTCGATCTACCTCCGCGCCAAGGCTCTCGAGAACCGAGAGCACCTCCTTGTCTCCCTGGCTATCGGTGAGGTCGAGCCCTTGAAGTGTGACTGACGAGTGCGTCATTGCCGCCGCCACGGCAAAGAACGTAGCGGATGAGAAGTCCGCCGGTACGCGAGTTTGGAATGGAGCGATCTCCTGGCCGCCGCGAACAACGAACCGTCGCCACTCCTCTCTCGTGTAGGCGATGCCAAGACGGTCGAGCCACCCCAGGGTGATGCCTACATAGGGTCGCTCGTTCAGGAGTGGGACGTCGATCTCGACTCCTTCCGGCGTGAACGGCGCGGCCAGAAGGAGACCCGAGAGAAACTGACTGACCGGCGACTCCAGCATGATTGCCCCGCCTGTGATGGGACCCTCGATCGTGAAGGGAACGCAGTCGCCCTCTCGATCCACTCTCGCGCCCAACTGCTCAATCGCGTCGAGGAGCGGACCGGCGGAGCGTTGTCGAAGTGATTCGTCTCCGG
>JANQQY010000657.1 GCA_028284845.1 Spirochaetales bacterium | reverse complement strand
CGGCGCCGACTTCGGGGAGGCTTTCTCGAAAGCAGAGGCCGCGGTAGGGACGCATCTGCCTACGGCCGGACGTGTGTTCGTTTCAGTGAATGACTTTGACAAAGAGACGGTGCTGCCAATCGTCGAAGACCTGGAGCGCATGGGGTTCCAGATTGCGGCGACGCGAGGAACGGCTGAGTTCTTGTTCAAACGCGGCGTCTTCCCGGAGGTCATTCTCAAGGTTCACGAGGGGCATCCAAACGTCGTGGATCACATGGAATCCGGTCGGATCCAGCTTGTGATCAATACACCGAAGGGTCGCTACACCCAGGTCGATGACGACTACCTTCGAATCGAGACAGTAAAGCGAAAGATTCCGTATACGACCACCACCTCCGCGGCGATGGCCGCGGTGGAGGGGATTCGCCACCGGATGACCGGCAGCGTCGAAGTCAGGCCGCTCCCGGCGGGCTAGGCCTCTTCCTTGGCGTACTCGTTGTAGTAGTACTCGAGGCTGTCGACCAGCGCTTCCCAGCTCGCCTCAACGATGTTCTCGTGGACCCCAACCGTGTCCCATGTGCGGCCTGCGTGATCGGTCGACGTGATAAAGACGCGCACTTTGGCGGCTGAAGCCTTCTCGGGATTGAGTACCCGGACCCGGTAGTCGGTGAGGCTGATTCGGGAGATGAACGGGTAATGGGGTTCGAGCGCGTCCCGCATCGCGGCGTCCAGCGTCTCGACCGGACCAACGCCAACCGAGGCGCCCATGAGATCTCGACCGTGTGCCTGCAGGAATATTCGTCCAACCGTCTTTGACGGCGTCTCGTACGCCTTGTAGCTCTCCAGGTGGTAGTTGCGTATCTCGAGGATCGGTTCGTAGAGGCCCAGAGCGCGTCGTACGATCAGATCAAAGCTCGCCTCTGCAGCCTCATACTCGTAGCCGTCGCGCTCCTTTGTCTTGAGCGTTCCAATCAGCTCACCCACGACCTCGTCATTCTTACTGTACGTACCATACTTGGAGAGCTTCTCAACTACGGTGCTCTTCCCGGCGAGCTCGCTCAGCAAGATCTGTCGAGCGTTGCCGACGAGGCTTGCATCGATGTGCTCCATGAGGTAGTCCGCTTTTGCGAGGACGTCTGCGTGCTGTCCGGCTTTGTGGCTGAACGCTGCGGTGCCGACGTACGGCTGTCGCTTGTCCGGAATGATGTTGGCTTTCTCGGCGACGAACCGACTGAGCGATGTGAGGTGCGAGAGACGATCCTTGCACGCAGGTTCATAGCCGAGCTTGAGAATCGCGTTCGGCACAAAGACACAGAGGTTTGCGTTCCCGCAGCGTTCTCCCCATCCGTTGATGGTGCCCTGAACGTGCACGGCGCCGCCCTCGACGGCGGCCAGCGAGTTGGCAACGGCGGTGCCGCAGTCGTTATGGAAATGACCGCCGAGCGGCGCGAGGTTCTCTGTTGAGAGCTCTGTGTAGACCTGTGTGACCAGTGACGGCAGGTTACCACCGTTGGTGTCGCAGAGAACAAGAACATCGGCTCCGGCTTCGGTCGCAGCCCGGAGGATCTGCTTTGAGTACTCAGCGTCATCCTGGTACCCGTCGAAGAAGTGTTCCAGATCGAAGACGACGTGACGTCCTTCGCGTTTGAGGGTCTCGATTGAGTCGGTGATCATCCGAAGGTTTTCCTCGTTATCCGTCTTCAAGACCTTCTCGACGTGAGCGCTCCAGCTTTTCCCAACGACGACAACGCCAGGCGTCTGCGCGTCAAGAAGGGCAGCGATCTGGGGATCGGAGTCGGCTCGACCTCCAGGCTTCCGTGTTGATCCGAACGAGCAGACCATCGAGTGGGAGAAGGTCATCTGTCGGACTTCCTGAAAGAAGGCTGCCTCCTTCTCGTTTGAGAGCGGGAACCCGCCCTCGATGTAGTCGATCTTCATTTCATCGAGTTGCGTCGCAATCTGGAGTTTGTCCTCGAGCGTGTAGTTGATCTCCAAGCCCTGCATCCCATCTCGCAATGTGGTGTCGAAAACCATTAGTTCCTTGCTCATGACTCCTCCTCGTCATCGCGCAAAAAAAAAGCCGTCTTCCGCAGGAAGACGGCCTGATCGCTCAGATCGTTCTATGCTTCCCGCAGCAGAGGCTGTTTGCAAATAATGATAATGCTGGATAGTAGACCCGCCACGTGACGCATTGGGGGCAGGATACTGTCCCTTGCAACTTTGTCAAGTCAATGCATACGATCGAATAAGTGGCCAGCTACAGCGTCTTTGACAAACTTGTCTCCGGACTCTCCTCAAGTGAACGGCGCGACATGCTGGATCGAATTGCGTCGACCGTTGAAGTTGGGGACGACGTACTCGAACCGGAGCAGGACCGTGTGATCGACCTTGATGAATCGTTCCAGAGCATGGGGCTGCTTCGTCGACTCATCATCGTCGTTACTGCGTTCTTCTCCGGTCGTGAGCGAAACTCGATTGTCGAGTCGTACCTGCTTCGAGACCTTGCGAGAAGGGTCAATGCCACGCTTCCCCACGGTTTGGACACGGTTCAGCTGCTACTTCGTCCGGCCGCAGTGGAAGACTTCCGCGGCGTCGCTGCAGACGCCCGGGTCTTCAGCGGAATTCTTGGACGTGTCATGGGTAAGGAACACCGCGCCTTTACTGCCTTCCTGGCGGGCCTGCACGCCCCGGACATCCAGCGCCAACTGGTTGAGGATACCGACCCGTTCTCCGTGGGAGGCAACCGACCAGAGCTCTCTCTCGTGGAGGTGAAGCGCCAGGCACTCGCCGGTGTGGACGGCGTCGTCGCGACTCTTCCTCCAAAGACACGCCAGCGTATCTACACCGATGTTCGGGCATCGCACCAGCTGATGGCCCTGAGCTCGTTTCCGTTTGATCGGGTGATCAATGTGTTCGAGGGAAGTGGTGGAGCAGAGCCGATAGCTGCTCCCCTTGCTCGGCTCTCAGAGGACTTCGCTCGACTCGCCAACATACTCGAGGGTTTGCGCCAGGAGGCGAGCGCGATTCTCTTCCAAGCCTTCTCGATCTATCAAGAACAGGACCGATTGGGCGAGGCCGACGAAACGCTCGAGGCTGTGGTCACCCAGGAGGTCAACGAGTTCAGCCGTGCCTTTACGCGCATCAAGGAGTTCAGGCGCGCCTATCCTGTGGCCGACCTCGTTCGGCTGGCTCGCTCCGATATCAACTTCAAGCCGTCACCCGGCGGCGGCGGTGAAGACTGGTTTGCCCAATGGAAGGGGTTTTGGCGCGATCGGGTTGATACTCAGCACCGACGCTTCTCCTATGATCGCCGGCTCGAGTCTGTCATCGCGAAAGCGACAGAGTTGCTTCACCGGACGCCCAAGATCTTCCCCGGATACCCGCCCACGGGTCTCGACATGCCTGCTCGTCACGGTATGTCTGCCGGATTGATGAGCCTCACGATGGGCGAAATCCTCGATCGCGAGATTCTTGGCCCCACGGGTGAACTTTTTCGAGAGGCCGAGTTCTACAAGGCAGACAATCGCACTGACTTCGATCACGCCTGGTCCGACATTCAGCGGCTCAAGACTGAGGTTGCCAACCTGGAAGTCCGTATGCGCCCGACGGGTGACCTTGGAATATCTCTGCGGCAGGCAGAAGATGAGAGCCTTCCTCAAGAGGCCGCCGAAGAGCGAAAGCTCTCGATCATCGCCCGGATTGATGGCGACGCCCTCGCATTGCTCCGACGCTGCATAGAGACGCTTCGCCTGCTTGGGGAGATCTTGCAGGGTGTGCTCTACGGGACTGTTGGCGGGAAGTACGACACCATCAGCAACCTTGGCGAAATGGGCGGCAGGGACCCTGCCGGATTCGTGAAACGACTCGAGCGAGCCCACCTGCTCTGCAAGGGTGTAGCCGACATCCTCGGGGATCTGCAGAACGTCGAGTCTCTGGCTGGCCAGTAGGTGGTGCGCGTTCGTTATCATCTCGACGTGGAATCTGGAATCGTACGGATTCCGTTCCCGATACCTGCCTACCTCTCTACGACTTCCCGCGGCAATATGCGTGACGGCGCTGTTCGCGCGAGCTTTCTGAACGAATGCGGGTTTGCGCCTCACCATGTGCGGCTTCTGCACCAGATCCACTCTCACACGATTCGAGATACGGTCGAGGCCGCCCCGTCGACCGCAGATCTGACCAGTGACGAACGCATCGATGGAGACGGCCTGATCTGCTCCAATGGCGACACACCGATTGCGGTAGGCGTTGGTGACTGCGTTCCCATTCTTCTCCACGATCGCGTCACCAAGGCCTATGGGCTTCTTCATTCGGGGTGGCGAGGAACAGGGATCCTTGGGAAGGCGATTGAGCGCTTGGTTGATGATGGATCCCGAACGGAGGATCTTGTTGTCCACCTTGGACCGTGTATCAGCGCCGACTCCTACATCGTCGACCATGGTCGTGCCGCCGAGTTCCGCAAGTGGGGTGCCGATTGCGTAGTTCAACGCGACGATGGTCCCTACCTCGATCTGCGAGCAGCCAACGTAGCGATCGCTCACAAGCACGGGGTCAGGGACGTAAGCGTCGCCGATCATTGCACCTATCTCGACCCGCGGTTGGGGAGCTATCGCCGCGAGGGTCGTGAGTACGACGGCATGTTGGTTGTTCTGGGTCGGCAGAGAACGGGATTCCAATCTGCCGACCACCGATGATGTAGCAAAGTGACCCATAAGCCTACAGGATTGTAGGAAAGACGGAAGTCATACCTACGATTTCGTAGTTTACTTGACGCGGACTCGATTGATTTGTAAGAATATTATTCCGGACTCGATATTTATGCATTTCGAGATCGGTGAAAGGAGATGTGAATGAAGCGACGTCCCGAGAAGCGGGGACTCTACGATCCGCAGCACGAACACGAGTCGTGTGGTGTTGGGTTTGTAGCACACATCAAAGGCGAGCAGAGTCGGATGATTATCGACTCGGCGAAAGAAGTTCTCGTGAACATGTCACATCGTGGCGCCGTAGGAAGCGACAAGAACTCCGGTGACGGAGCCGGCATCCTGACCACACTGCCACAGGAGTTCCTTGAAAAGGTTGCCAGACGAGACCTCGGAATCGAGCTGCCGGCACGCGGGCTCTATTCGGCCGGCATCGTCTTCCTGCCTACCGATGAATCGAACCGTCGTTTCTGCATTGAGGCCTTTGAGGCAGTCGTTGCCGAAGAGGGGCAGCGGGTTCTTGGTTGGCGCGAGGTACCGCGGGACAGCAGTTCGATCGGACCCACCGCGATCGAGAGCGAACCTGAGATGCGGGAGATCTTTGTCGCGGCCGGGGCGGGCGTGACGAGCGAAGCGTTCGAGCGAAAACTCTACGTCATTCGGAAACGGGTCACCCATCTCCTTCATGGAGGCGAGAACGATCCCGACGCGGCCTTCTACGTCTGTAGCCTGAGTGTGAGGGTCATCGTTCACAAAGGCATGCTCATGCCGGAACAACTCTTTGAGTACTTCGTCGATCTCTCAGATCCCGATTTCAAGAGTCATCTGGCGATGGTTCACTCCCGGTTCAGCACCAACACCTTTCCCAGCTGGGATCGGGCTCAGCCACTCCGATTCATGAGCCACAACGGCGAAATCAACACCCTTCGAGGGAACGCCAATAAGATGGCCGCGCGCGAGGGAACGCTCACATCGCCGCTCTTTGGCGATGATCTCGCGAAGACCTTCCCCATTATCGAGCCCGATCAGTCGGACTCCGGAAACTTCGACAACGCCCTCGAGCTCCTCCTCATGAGCGGACGCGAACTCCCGGAAGCCGTGATGATGATGGTTCCGGAGGCGTGGCAGCAGCATCGGCATATGCCCGACATTGGGTCGGCCATGTATGAGTTCATGAGCACCCAGATGGAACCGTGGGACGGTCCGGCGTCGATTGCGTTTACAGACGGGCACGTCATTGGCGCGGTTCTCGACCGAAATGGACTCCGACCGAGTCGCTACTATGTGACCGACGACGATCTTGTGATCATGGCGAGCGAGGTTGGCGTCCTTGATATTCCGCCGGAGAAGGTTGTCCTCAAAGATCGACTCAAGCCAGGACGAATGTTTCTGGTCGACTTCGAGCAAGGGCGCATCGTCGACGATGTTGAACTCAAAAACGGCATGGCCGAGCGTCACCCGTTCCGCACGTGGCTTGACCAGCAGCGGATCCGGATCGACGACCTTCCGGCCGCCGAGCACGTAGAGGGTCTCGACTCCAAGACGGTGCTCAATCGCCTGCAAATGTTCGGCTACACGCTTGAGCACTTGAACGTCGTCCTTCGTCCAATGGCGGAGAACGCGAAGGAGCCGCTCGGCAGCATGGGCAACGACACGCCGCTCGCCTGCCTGAGTGACAAGCCGCGACTGATGTACGACTACTTCAAGCAGCTCTTCGCGCAGGTCACCAATCCACCGATCGACAGCATCCGAGAGGACATCATCATGAGCCTCTCTACCTACATCGGTCCGGAGCAAAACCTGCTCGATGTGACTCCGGAGCATGCCCATCGGCTTCAGCTCGACCAACCGATCCTCACCAATGCGCAGTTGGCGCAGCTTCGTGAGATTGATCATCGTGGCTGGAAGAGTCGAGTCATCGACATCACCTATCCGCTCGGCGATTCGGAGGTAGAACTCAGACGTGCGCTGCTGCGAATTGCGGAAGAGGCCGAGCAAGCGATTGCCGACGGGTTTGCCTTGATTGTCCTCTCTGATCGCGCAGCGGGCCCGGAGCGGGTGCCCATTTCAGCACTGCTTGCGACCGGCGCCGTCCACCACCATCTGGTTCGAACCCACAAGCGAACACAGATTGGGATAGTCGTTGAGAGCGGTGAACCGCGTGAAGTTCATCACTTCTGCAGCCTCGTCGGCTACGGGGCGGATGCGATCAACCCCTACCTCGCCTATGAGTCGCTCTGGCTCATGCGAGAAGAGGGCGACATCCCGGCGGAGTACGAACCAAACGAGATCGTTGAGCGCTATCACAATGCGATCGCATACGGTATGCGCAAGGTTTTTGGCAAGATGGGCATCAGCACGCTCGATAGCTACAAAGGCGCGCAGATCTTTGAGGCGGTTGGGTTGGACGACGAGGTCGTGGACACAGCGTTCGCAGGCACCGCGAGCCGGATCAAGGGTGTCGGATTCTCGCACCTAAGCGCGGAAGCCGCTCGGCGCCATGCGCTCAGCCTTCAGACCGGTATCGCCGGCTCGCAGCTTCCCAACCCGGGCGACTATCAGTGGAGGACCGGCGGCGAGAAGCACATGTGGGACCCGCAGAGCATTGCGCTCCTCCAGCATGCGGTACGGTACGACGATTTCGCCGCCTTTCGACAATTTGCCGATCTTCAGAACCAACGCAGCGCAGATCAGGCGACGCTTCGCGGGTTGCTGAAGTTCAAGAAGACCAATCCGATTCCGATTGACGACGTGGAGCCAGCGAGCGAGATCGTGAAACGATTCGCAACCGGTGCGATGAGCTTCGGCTCGATCAGCCAGGAGGCACACGAGACACTCGCGATCGCCATGAACCGGCTTGGCGGAAAGAGCAACACCGGCGAGGGTGGTGAGATGCCGGAGCGGTACACACCGCTTGCGAACGGCGATTCGAAACGTAGCGCGATCAAGCAGGTCGCCTCGGGCCGGTTTGGCGTCACGATCGAGTACCTCGCCAACGCCGACGAGCTTCAGATCAAGATGGCTCAGGGAGCAAAGCCGGGTGAGGGAGGCGAACTTCCCGGACACAAAGTCTTCGACATCATTGCAAAGACTCGCTTTTCAACGCCGGGGGTTGGCCTTATCAGCCCGCCGCCGCACCACGACATCTACTCGAT
>JANQQY010000643.1 GCA_028284845.1 Spirochaetales bacterium | reverse complement strand
GTTTCGAGCCAGTCGCCTCTGTAGGCGAAGGTATGTCGAGTGGGACCAAAGGCGTTGAATGATGGGATAAGGTGGAAGCCACCGGTCTCAAGGTTGGTTCCAAGTACCCAGAAATTCGGGTCAATGATGCTTCCTTCGGCGTAGTAGGCGGGCATCTCTTCCTGAAGCATCTCAAGCGAGATCTCCGCCACGTAGCCGGAGTCCATCAGGAGATTTCCGTTACCGCCGTAGACCTGCATGATATCTGCCGGGGGTTCGCCGGCGCTCACGAGGAGCGAAAGCTTCTCGCGCCACTCGCGTCCGTTGTTGGTGCCCATCTCAACGATGTCGAACTCGACGTTGTATCCATATCGCTGCAGGAGCTCCGGTAGTCTACTGGTCACAAACGAGTCCTGGATGGCAATGTCCGCCGGGCTCATCAGTGTAATGATCTCAGGGGCGTCTGATCCGGCGGCCCCGGATCCGGCACTCTCTCCCTCGCCCGCTGCAAAGGCGGCGACCGCGCTGAGCAGAAGAACGAGTGTTGCAAATGTCAGTTTACGTATCATGAATCACTCCTTTTGATTGTTCGATATCTGCAATGAACCATCTCATCTCATAGGCTTCCCCTCCACGCTATCCCTTCACCGAACCAAGCATGATTCCCTTGATGAAGTACTTCTGAACAAACGGATAGATTGCGAGAATTGGCACGGTGGAAACGAGGATCGTCGCCGCTTTGAGTGATTCCGGGAAGATGTTTGATTCATCTCCCGACTCAAGAGTCTCCATGTCGTTCTCCACCAGGAGACTGCGAATCAGCCGCTGGAGCACGAACTTCGACTTCGTCTGCATGAAGATCAGGTTGTCGAGGTAGGCGTTCCAGTGGCCCACCGCCAGCCAGAGAGCAACCGTGGCAATGACAGGCTTCGAGAGCGGCACGATGATTCGAGAGAAGATGGTGTAGTAGCTTGCTCCATCCATCAGAGCAGACTCCTCGACTTCCGCCGGAATGGACTGGAAGAAGTTCTTGAAGATGATCAAGTGGAAGGCGCCGGCGAGCCGAGGAAGAATCATTGCCCAGCGGCTGTCGTAGAGCCCCAGACTCCGAATCAAGAGGAAGTTCGGAACAAGTCCGCCGTTGAAATACATCGTGAAGACAATCAGGAACATCAGGATCTTCCTGGACGGGAGATCTGTTTTTGACAGCGAGAAGGCGGCCGCTCCGGTAACGACAAGCGCAAGAACAGTGCCGATCACGGTCCGATGAATCGTATTGAGATAGGAGATCCCGATGTCCGGAGAGGTGATCACATGCACGAAGTTCGCCGTGTCGATCTCACGCGGGTAGAAATGAAACCCCGGTCGCGAGGCTTCCGTCTGCGTGGAGAAGGTGACGCTCGCTACGTGCAGGAACGGGTAGAGCGTGGATAGCCCGAACAGAATAAGGAGCACCGCGTTGAAGTAGGTGAAGGCGGTGCGCTTTCGAAGCCACGTAGGCGTGGATGCTGCCTGATCTACCATATGGATGCCTGCCCGAGTCGTCGTGCGATGAAGTTGGTGATAACGACTAAGATGAGTCCCACGAGCGACTGAAACATTCCAACCGCGGTGGCAAAACTGAAACTCTGTCTCCTGAGCCCCACTTCAAAAACGTAGGTATCTATGATCTCCCCCACAGACCGAACGGCGGGATTGAGGAGGTTGAACACCTGATCAAACCCGGCATCCATGATGGTGCCCGTGCTGATGATGAGGAGAATCACAATGGTGCTCGCAATGCCGGGAAGCGTCACAAACCAGGTTTGCTGCCACCGTGAGGCGCCATCCATGTAGGCTGCCTCGTAGAGCTGCGGATCAATACCTGAGATGGCAGCGAGATAGATGATCGATCCCCAGCCGGCCCGCTGCCAGATACTCGTCGCGACGAGCATGGTGCGGAAGTACTGCGACTGCCCCAGGAAGTTGATCGGTTCCATCTCGAGCGCGCGAAACACGGGAATCAGAACACCGTAGTCGGGCGAGAGAAGCAGCCGGAAGATGCCCGCGAGAACAACCCACGAGATGAAGTGCGGTAGATATGAGACCGTCTGGACAACGCGTTTGAATGTTGTATGGCGCACCTCATTCAGAAGGAGCGCGAGGATGATCGGGACCGGGAAGCCAATAACGAGCTTCGCAGTGCTGATGATGATCGAGTTCCAGACGATCGTTGGCCCCTGACGGCTCTGGAAGAAGTCGAGGAAGTTGCCGAGCCCCACCCGCTCGCTCGCAATGATGGCCTCAATGAAGCCCATTCCAAACCGAGGCTGGTAATCGCGAAAGGCGATGACCAGGCCGAACATCGGTCCGTATTTGAACAGGAGGAAGACGGCGAGCGCCGGGAGAAGCATCACATAGAGATGGCGATAGTGGACCAGGCGCCGTCGGCGCAACGTTCGTTGGAAATCTTTCTGAAAAGCAGGGCTGTTTACGTCGATGACCGCCAAGGGTCCTCCTTGTAGATTCAGCGTACGGGGCGTTTTTCTCTTCTCGCAACTGCACAATCCGCCGAAATCTGCACGGTTCGACTGTAAATCCAACCGATTCCTTCACAATCGCTGGACCGGTAGCGGACCATGCTAAGATTTGCGAAGAGGTCGAAGCATGAAACAGGGGTTGGCGCGCCTACGACTGTTGAGCCGCGATCGCCGTTACCGGCACACATTCGCAGCGCGCGTTGCGTTGCTCGTCGTGGCCGTACTGGTCGTTCTTCTTACCGCGCTCTCGTTCGCCACCTACTTGAACATGGAACGACTGATCATCGCCCGCGAGTACGAGGCGAGCCGCAGGGTCATTCGGAGCACCGGCGCGACAATCGGCGAGATGGACGGCCTGGCACGTCGAGTAGCAGTCAGCATCTTTATGAACACCGATGCTCAATGGCTGATGCGTGATAGCGCGGGATCGGAACTCTACGAACTACTGACACGGCTCGACAATCTCGACTCCCTCCGGGTCTACAACCCGATGATCACGAACATCCTCGTATACAACGGTGAGACGTCGACAACCTTTGATACGCGCAAGATCATCCAGAGCGGCCGGAACCCGTTCACTCACGGACCGGGTCTCCTGCCAAAACTACAACCGGTCTACCAGGTGGTCAGAGACCCGACGTCGAGCAACTACACCGAAAGCTTCATCCAGCACTTTGTCTACGCGAACTATGTGCAACGCGGAACCGTGGTTTCGTCCGGCATCGCGGTCCATGTCGACTCTGACTGGATGATCTCAACGATCAAGCGAATGGGAAGCGCTGACGAGGAGTACGACCTCCTCCTGTTCGACGACTCCGGGACGCTCCTCTACGGAGATGCCGAACTCACCGACGATGCGGAGTTGACCGGTTTGCGTGGCCTTGGCACCTCGGAAGGCTATACCGTCAAGCAGATCCAGGACGAGGAGCACCTGGTCGTATTCTCGTCGCTTGAGCACCCTTCGTGGTTCGTCGTCATGACTCGACCCATTCGCGAGATAACGGGGAGAGTGGCTCCGGTCCGAAAGTCGATACTCATCCTTACCGTGATCTTCGCGGCAGTAGCCGCCATGTGTTCCATTGGACTGGCTGTCTTTATCTACCGTCCTATATCGAACCTGGTATCACTGGTTGGGCCGGCTGACGAATCAACCGTCTGGACCGACGAGTTTGACTTTATATCGAGTCGCCTGACCGCGATCCGGGATGGGAACGAGACCGACCGAGAGACCTTGCAGAGCTATCAGCTCTACCGGCTGCTAGTTGATAGTCCGCGCATCGCAGCCGACGAGAGCCGCGCCTCCAATCTTCCTATCGATGCATCGCTTCCTATCGTTGTCTGCGCCGCCAAGTCTGACGAACAAATCCGCGAGGGAGGTGAGAGCATCCAGACCCTCATCCGGGAGGCGCTGAGCAGAGTCGCGCTTCATGGAGATCACCGCGCCCTCGTGATCGCCGGCGCGAACCGCTACGTCGTCCTTGCAAATACGCCTACCCTGGACTCTCGTGACGAGCTCCGCGACGATCTCGTCGCCGTTCAGCGTTCGCTCTGGAATGAGCACGGAATCGTGATCAGTCTGAGCCTGAGCGACCCTGTACACGACCTCCGAAGACTGTCAGCGGCGTACAACGCCACGGTCAGTCAGCTCAGGTACACCTTCCTCTTTGGCAGTCGATCGCTCATCACGAGCGATCAGATCGCAGAGCTCGACTCTGTGCCCTTCACCGATGTGCGACGGGTCGACCTCGAGCGCAGCCTTGTTCGATCGATTACCCAAGGCAACTCGCGTGAAGCGAATCGCGTCCTTGGTGAGATTGTGGCTGACTACCAATCACTCAGTATCGACGCGGTGATTCTCGCCCTGACCGTGCTCACAAGCCGAATCCGTGAAGCGATGGAGTCGATCAACGACCGGAGACTTGAGCCGAGCCCCATCAACTTCGACGAACTATCAGATCTGCCTCGAACATCCGCGACGCTGCAATCGTTTCAAGAACGGCTTTCCGCAATCATCTCCGAC
>JANQQY010000639.1 GCA_028284845.1 Spirochaetales bacterium | reverse complement strand
CGTGAGCGGGGCCTCCGTGTCCGGCTCCGACTCTGGAGCTACGACGCGAACGATCGGGAGGTCGAAGGCTGTCGCGAAGGCAAAGTCGCGCTCGTCGTGGCCCGGCACGGCCATGATGGCGCCGGTGCCGTAGGAGATGAGGACGTAGTCTGAAATCCAGATAGGGATGCGAGCCTTGTTGACCGGGTTGATTGCGTAGGCACCGGTGAAGACGCCGGTCTTCTCCTTGGAAAGCTCCTGTCGCTCGAGGTCACTCTTGAGGTTCGCGGCGTCCCGGTAGGAGACGACCGCGGCTCGCTGCTCATCGCTCGTGATCGCGTCGACCAAGGGGTGCTCCGGCGCCAGGACCATGTAGGTCGCGCCAAAGAGCGTATCCGGCCGTGTGGTGTAGACCTCGAGCTTCGCGTTGGGATTGTCCGCAGGCGGCTCATCGAGCGCGAAGCTGACCTCGGCGCCCTCGCTTCGTCCAATCCAGTTTCGCTGCATCGACTTGATCGATTCCGGCCAGTCGACCTCGTCCAGCCCTGCGAGCAGGCGATCGGCGTACTCAGTGATCTTGAGCATCCACTGCCGGACCGGCCTGCGCACGACCGGGTGGTTGCCGCGTTCGCTTCGCGGCCCTTCCGGCGTGTTGAGGACCTCTTCATTTGCGAGAACCGTTCCCAGCTCCTCGCAGTACCAGACGGGAACCTCATCGACGTAGGCCAAGCCCTTCTCCCAGAGCTTGAGGAAGATCCACTGCGTCCATCGATAGTAATCAACCCGATGCGTCGAGATCTCGCGGTCCCAGTCGTACGAGAACCCAAGGCTCTTGATCTGTTCACGGAAGCGGTCGATGTTCGCTTCGGTTGTTGCTCGAGGGTGCGTCCCCGTCTGGATGGCATAGGTCTCCGCCGCGAGCCCAAAGCTGTCGAAACCCATCGGGTGCAGGACGGTGTAGCCACGCATCCGGAGGAAGCGGCAGTAGATGTCAGTGGCGGTATAGCCCTCCGGATGCCCGACGTGTAGGCCGGCAGCAGAGGGGTAGGGGAACATGTCGAGCACGTACTTCCGCTTCTCCCGAGGGATTGAAGGATCCTCGGAGACCGCGAAGGTCTTGTGCTCTTCCCAGTACGCCTGCCAGCGCTTCTCAATGTCGGCGAAGGGATATTTGCTCATGGGGACTGATACTACCCACCCCAAGGGCAAAAAAAAACCCTCCAGGAAAGGAGGTAATAAAACCTGGAGGGCTACGTGAGAAAGAATGTTCGCCGTTCTCTCGAACGACTATTCTATCCTCTCAACCCCTGGGACCAGTGTGGAGAGGGGGCGCAGATCGACGATTGCTTCCCCGGCTTCGCCGTCCCGCCCAAAGGATTCCCCTGCAACGCAGCTTCACACCCCTGTTTGCTTCGGCTTGTCCGCTTCAACTCACGAACGATCTACGCCGGCAAGCAATGATGATGTCAACGACAGCCACCATTGGTCCCGGTACTTACATAATGCCGCATCCGAGCAAAGGTTACATCTCGCTCATTACGACGAGCAAATAGTAGCCATGACCGAAGTGAGATGCAAATTACTCGAGCGTCTCGCGTTCCGTGGGGGTGAATCGGACCGTCTGAACAGAAGTCGCCGAGGTTTCGATGATCTCGAACTCTCCAAAATCGCTTGAAATCACCTCTCCTGCCTGTGGGATGTGGCCGGCGATCGTCACGAGAAAGCCGCCCAGGGTCTGTGCGCGTCTGTCCGAGGGGATCTCCAGTTCAAGCGCGTCGTTGAGAACATAGGTGGGGACATCCGCCTGAACCGTGTAGGTCGTCTCCGACTCCCGATGGATCTTGGCAAGGGCGCGCTGCTCATTCTCGTCGTAGATCTCTCCAAGGATCTCCTCAACGATGTCCTCGATCGTGATGATGCCTGCGACTCCCCCATACTCATCAAGGACCACCGCCATGTTGAGAAGCTCGGTTCTCAACTGCTCAAGCACCTCATCGATCGGCTTGTGCTCAGGCACGAACAGCGGCGGCTTCATGAGCGTTCGAAGCGTCTGCTCGTGGTCTCCGGCCACGTGAGCGATAACCGCCTCTCTCACAAGGAGCACGCCGACGATTCGCTCCGCCTGCTCCTCGTAGACCGGCACCCGCGAAAACCCTTCCTTGAGAATCTCCGGCAGTGCCTCGCCAACCGTCCGTGATCCATCAATGCCGTAGACTCGTGTTCGGTGGGTCATGACGGCGCGTGTCTCGATCGCCCCAATTCGCAGGACTCCACGGACCATATGCCCCTGGTCTCGCTCGATCACCCCGACCGTTGCCGCGTGGTCTATCACGTTCATGATGCCCTTCTCCGACACCTCAGGGTCCTCATTTTGCGCGAATAGCCGAGAAATGATGTTGCTGAGCGACGTCACGAACCAGACGATCGGCGTGAAGATCACTGCAAGCGTCTGAATGAGCCGTGCTGTGTAGATGGCCCACGGTTCAGCCTTGATGATCGCAATTCGCTTTGGCGTCACTTCTCCAAAAATCAGAAGCACGACGGTAAGGACCGCGGTCATGAGCCATTCGTATCCCGAACCAAAGAGTTCGATGGTGAGGATGGTTGCGAGCGCCGACGCCGCGACGTTTACCAGGTTGTTACCGATCAAGACCGTGGTCAGGAATCGCTCGGGGCTCTCCATGAGTCGCTGGACGATCAGGCCGCGTTTGGCGTACCGCTTGCTGAGATCATGAATCTGCGCGGGAGAAAGAGAGGTGTAGGCCGTTTCGGTCCCCGAGAAGAAGCCGGAAAGAATAAGAAGGGTGCCCAGAAGCACAAACGACGCGGTCATCTTCTCAGAATCCCGCGCCGCCCAATGGTGATCATACCCCGTAGAGTATGGAATTCGTTATGCTGCGTCGACCTTTAGCACGTCCTTGATAACCTGCTCGAGCTGTGCCTTGGGAAGCGCGCCCGTGTGCATCTGGGGCTTCTCGTCCATCGGAATAAAGAGGAGCGACGGAATACTCTGGATTCCGAACGCCATCGCGAGCTCCTGCTCCGCATCAGTGTCGACCTTGAACACCTTGAGCTTGCCCTCGAACTCTTCACTGAGTTCTTCCAGGATGGGAGCGACCATCTTGCACGGTCCGCACCAGTCGGCGTAGAAGTCGACGATCGCGGGGACGTCGCCCTCGTACTTCCATTCCGTTTGGTCATCCCAGTTGAAGACCTTCTCTTTGAATTCTTGCGTCGTCAGCTTCTCGCTCATCGATCTCTCCTATATATAAATTTCTATATATATTACAATAGCAAAATATGCCCGGAAAGTCTACTCAGGAACCGAGGTAAGGACAACCTCGTCGAAGCCTGCCTGCAGGAGCACCGACCGCAAAAACCTCTCTGCGCCCGACTCCGCCGTCGCAAGCGCACGCTCGAGAACCTCCCCGGGAAGCGGCTGTGAGCGGACAAAGTCGGCAATACGCCTCCAGCCGTCCGCGCTGACGGCAGTATCCGGGTAGAGGTACTCCTCGGGGTCGATGTCCTCCACGTCGATCCGGTTGATTACTGCACTCGGAATCCGAAGCGTGGCACGCGTCCGTGACATGCCCTCCTCACCCTCGATCTCCTCTACCAAGACTTCCAAGGCCTCGTCGGTCAGATCGACCCCCGCGGAGACAACGAGCGACACGACGACAAAGTCGAATGTTCCAGCTGTGACCGGCAGGCCTATGTCCGCCGCCAGATTGTAGGCGATGAAGAACTGGTACTCGGTCTCCGTCAGCGCCTCCTGAATCGTTCCCGTGGATGCTCTGATCTTCTCGAAGATCGTATTGAGGGAGACGCCGTCCGGAAGATAGTCGTAGGGGAAGACCGTGCGGTGAACGTATCGTACCGTGTCAAACTGTGAGATGGCCCGCACCGATTCGAGCGTAATCGCGGATGAGGCGAACTCCTCTCGCTGCACGAGCGTGATCTGCGGCAAGCCGGGGATGAGCTGAAATCCAAAAGCGTTCGTGAAGAGGAGGAGAAAGAGCCCCACTGTGACGACGCCAACCACAGGCCAGAGGAGTCGCCGCCTCCAGGCTGCTCGTCGACGTGCGCGGCGCACTTCCCGCCTGTGTAGACGCTTTTCCGCTCGCTTCCGGCCGGGATTCTCGCTCATCCGCGAAGCTCCTCGTCCTCCGCGGGATCGGCGAAGATCACCTCCGGAAAGCCTGCCAGCCTCAGGAACTCGCGAATGACCGTGCGCCCGTTTGCCTCTGCTTCGTTGAGAATCCCACGTTCAATCGCGTCCTCCGCCGTCCTCTCCTTGACCGCCTCAAGCTGATCGCTCAGTTCCAGGAAGCCGATTCGTCCTCCGCGTTCCCGGATGAAGTACTCATTGATGCTCGACTCGTCGGCGTCCACGGCGAGAATCTCGGCCGGTGGCAGGCGCACGTAGAGTCTCTCACGATTCGTTCTGTCCGCAGTGATCTGCATGCCGTCCGATAGGTCCATTCCCGCCGTGACGCGAATGTCGATTGAGAAGAGAACCGCACGGTTCATCGTCGTAATGCCCAGGAGGCGTCGCTCCTCGCCAAAATAGACTAGGTCACGGTAGATATGTTCAAAGGTGTGGAGCTCGAGAATCGACTCGACCTTCTCCTCAAGAGCGATCAAATCGGTCTCCGAGACAGGGTTACAGGCGCTTAGGATCGTGACTGCGATGAATGCGGCGAGAATCCGAACGGAGCTGCCCATCGACCTGACTATACGAGCCCCGCGATCGCTCGCCAACTGCCCCACTCGGAGTAGCCTGGACGCGATCTGATCTCACCGGTATAGATCGTGGCGTAGGCGTCGATGCTATGAGTATGAACCTCCGCCCCGTTCTCGCAACTGCCCTTCTGCTCCTCGCAGGCCCTCTGCTCGTCGCAGAGTTCACGTTTGATCCCGGCTCCGACGCGGAAATAGGGCCGGCGCCGTTTCGAAGTGATGACGCCGGAGAAGAGCTTCCGCCCGGAGCCGATCCTGCTTTGATTCGCGCCGATGAGCGCTGGCCGCGGGCCGCCCGAGAGAGCGGCGGGATCGTTGGAGACGCCCAGGTCATCGCCTACTACGGGCACCCGCTCAGCACCTTTATGGGCGTCTTGGGCGAGACGGCTATCGCGGATATGACAAGCGACCTCAAGGCTCGAGCGGCGGAGTACGACGCGATCAACGGTGAGATCGGCGTGGCGCCCGCCTTTCACATCATTTACGGCACCGTCTACGAGGACGCGAGCATCGGTATCCTCAGGCAGGCAAAGCTCCTCGAGTACATTGAGTTCGCGGCGGAGAACGAGGTCATCGTCTTTCTGGATCATCAGATTGGGGATGGAACGGTCGAGGGGGCAATCGAGTCGATGTTGCCCTATCTCCGCTTCCCGCATGTCCACCTCGCGATCGACCCGGAGTGGGCGACCACTCGTCCAGGCGAGGAGATTGGGGCGATCACCGCGGAGGAGCTCAACCGTGCGCAGGACATGATTGACGAGCATCTTCGCTCCAACGGTCTGGCGGGACCCAGGATGCTCGTCGTTCACCAGTTCAACTATCGAATGATTGAGAATCGGGAGCGTGTACGTGCCGACTATCCGATGGTGCAGCTCATTCACCACGCCGACGGATTCGGACCACCGGAGCACAAGCGTGCCAGCTGGGAATTCAACGTTCTCGCGGGCAATATGCCTCTGAAGGGCTTCAAGCTTTTCTACCCCAAGAGCTGGCGCGATGGTGGATACGATGACCCCTTGATGTCGCCGGCGGATGTGCTGCAGCTGGAACCGGTCCCGGTCTATATTCAGTATCAGTAATGGATCCAAGCGGGCACGTTGATCTCATTCGTGAGGTCTTTCGATACACACAGGCTTTTCAGGACAACACCTTCGTGCTTCAGATCGACGATGGTGTCCTTGCCGAGCGGAGCTCAGCGGCCCTTGTGCGGGATCTTGTGCTGCTCCAGCGGACGGGGATTCGCATCGTGCTCGTGGCCGGTGCGCGTCGGCGAATAGATGAGATTCTGGAGCGGTACGACATCCATTGCGAGCTCCGCGACGGAGTTCGCATCTCTACCGACGCGGCGATCCCGTTCATTCGCATGGGAGCCTTTGACGCCGCCAACCGAGTCATGACGGCGCTCTCCGGCGAGGGCGTTAACGCCGTGATTGGAAATTGGGTTCGTGCTCGAAGCCGAGGGGTCGTGGACGGCGTCGACTTCTTGAACGCCGGCCGAGTAGATCGGATTCACGTGGAGATGCTGCGCGGCGTTCTCGCACAAGGCTCTATCCCGATTCTGCCCTGCATCGGCTGGAACGCCGCTGGACGCGCCTACAATATCTCCTCGCGCGAGCTTGCCACCGAGCTCGCCATGGCACTCGGATCGAGCAAGCTCTTCTTCCTCTCCGCGGTAGATGTCCTGACCACCGACCATTACTCGGTCCCAGACTCGGTGCGCGACGGCGGCACGCGAATCTCGCGCCTTGATGTCGAACAGGCGGATGAGTTCCTCTCGCTCAACCTTGACCGTGATCACGACCGATCAGCAGCCGCCGATCAGCCGGAAGATGAGGGGCTCGAGCTGGTTGGGCTCGCACTCCGTGCCGCGAAGCGTGGAGTTGAGCGCGTGCATATCGTTGACGGACGCTCGGACGGCGTCCTCCTGCGTGAGATCTTCTCTAATCTTGGTGTTGGGACGATGGTCCACGCGAACCAATACCAATCGATTCGCCCGATGAAGCGCGAGGACGTGCCGGACGTCTATCGATTGATGCAGCCACTCGTCCGCAAAGGATTCCTGGTCCCGCGTGACGAGACCGATCTGGTTCAAACCATCGATGATTTTGTCGTCTTCGAAACCGACGGGATTGTGCACGGATCGGCCGCGCTCCATCGCTTTGGTGAGACGCAGGCGGAGATCGCGGCGCTCGCCGTTGATCCGGCCTACGCCGATTTTGGAATCGGACAGCGCCTGGTTCGGTACCTCATCGACTATGCGCGCGACAGCGGCCTCACGCAGGTCTTTGTGCTCACCACTCAGGCGTCTGACTGGTTTGAGCAGCTCGACTTTCGCACCGGCAGCATCAACGACATTCCGCGGGAGAAGCGCGACCGCTACGATCGCAGTCGCAACTCCCGTGTGCTCTACCTGGATCTCAGCTGATCGATACTCTTAATTTGCGAGCGGCCGCGAAGCCGATCGTGTGTTGACCCGTTTCAGTCTCCACCACGAGGGTGTCGGTTACTTCCGCTCGGCTGACGAGCGTGGCACGTGAACCGGGCATCAAACCGGCAGCCTTCAGGAAGACAAGGAAGCTCGCGTCCTGATGATCGACGCGCGTGACGGTCACTTCCGCCGGCGCGTTGACCTCGGAAAGCAAGATGCCGGACATCTCGCTCATCGATCCGTCCGGTCCGGGAATGGGATCGCCGTGCGGGTCGGTTGTCGGATGGCCAAGAAGCTCATCAATCCGACCGAGGAGTCGGTCGCTGATCGCGTGTTCCAGGTCCTCGGCCTCCGCGTGAACGTCGCTCCAATCCAGACCAAGAATCTCAACGAGAAACAGCTCAACGATTCGGTGACGACGCACGACGGCAATCGCGGCCTCTCGTCCTGCCTTCGTCAGCATGACTCCCGCCCGAGGACGGTAGACGACCAATCCTGCTCCAGCGAGACTCTTCATCATCGTTGTTACGGTACCGGGCGTCACGTTCAGTGAGGTCGCGAGCTCTCCGAGCGAGACCAACTCCTCAGTCGTTCCTTCGGAGGCGACGAATATCTGCTTGAGGTAGTTCTCGGTCGTTATGCTCACCTGTGCAGGGTACATCGGGATATCGAGCCAGTCAATTTTACATTTCATGTTGACGAACACCCAAAGTGGCCATATAGTATTACTGACTTTGATTAATCAAAGTTACTAAGGAGACTATATGAAGCGTTTGATACTAGTGTTGGGCGCCGTTCTATTGGTGAGCGGCTTCGCATTTGCAGGTGCCGCCGGTGAGGCCTCGTCGGCAGGAGATAGCGCCGCGAGTGAACCCTCGATTGAGCTTGATGATGTCAATCGTGACGATGGCGTGCTTCGAATCGTTGGGACGACCACCCAGGCTTTCGACATGCTCGAGATCCTTGTTGAGGGCACGACCGGCGTGGAAGTGAGCAATCTCATGGGGGCCGGCGTCGATCCGCACCTCTATCAGCCGACCGAGCAAGACATCGATGTGATGAATCGGGCGGACGCCGTCGTCTACAACGGCCTGAACCTGGAAGGACAGTACGATGCGGTATTTGAGGCGCTACGCGAACAGGGCGTCACCGTCTACGGAATGTTTGAACCGGTGAAGAATGCCGGTTTTATCATTGGAGCCTTCGAGCTCGAGGAAGAAGTAGAGGGCGCGGATGACCCGCACTTCTGGTTTGATCCGCGGAACTGGGGCATCACGGTTGAAGACACGGCGAGGCTCCTTGGCGAGCTCGACCCGGCACAGGCATCGGTCTACGCGGCGAATGCCGAGGCGTACGTGGAGCAACTTGATCTTCTCTACGACTGGGCCGACCGTGGCATGCGAAGCATCCCCGGACGGCAGCGTTATCTTGTTACATCGCACGACGCGTTCCAGTACTTTGGCGCTGCGTTCGGGTGGCGCATGACAGCCATCCAGGGAATCAGCACCGAGGATGAGGCAGGAGTCGGAGACGTCCAGGAGACGGTCGACTTTGTGATCTCGAACGAGATTCCGGTCCTCTTTGTTGAGTCGACGATTCCCCCTGATACGATTCAGGCGGTGATCGAGGCGATTGAGGCGGACGGCGGTGCTGCGCGGATTGGCGTTCGCGAGCTTTACTCGGACGCAATGGGTTCTGCGGGAACCTTCGGCGGGACCTATGTTGGCATGATTGCGGAAAACGTCTACACCGTTCTTCAGTCGTACCAGGCCGCGGGAGTCGATGTTGAGATTCCCGAATGGCCGGCAGGCCTCGAGCCCGCGCCTCCGGCGTCGGTTCTGAACCCTACGGAGTAAGAATGGCAGAGACCGGGATGAGCCAACCAACGCTCGCGATCAACGACCTCACGGTCGCCTACGACAGCAAGCCTGCGCTCTGGGACGTCGATCTCGACGTCCCACCCGGTGTGCTTATGGGTATCGTCGGTCCGAACGGGGCCGGCAAGAGCACGCTCATCAAGGCAGCTCTCAATCTGATTCCGCGTGCCGCGGGATCGGTTCTTTTTTTTGGCACGCCCTACGAGCGAGTGCGTGATCGTGTCGCCTACGTCCCGCAGCGAGGAAGCGTAGACTGGGACTTCCCAACCTCGGTACTCGACGTGGTGACGATGGGCCTCTATGGACGCGTCGGTTGGATCAGGCGTGTCGGTCGCAAAGAGCGCGAGCTCGCAATGGAGGCGCTGCGCGAGGTGAAGATGACCGAGTTTGCCAACCGGCAGATCGGCCAGCTCTCCGGTGGTCAACAGCAGCGCGCCTTTCTTGCGCGTGCCCTCGTTCAGGATGCCGATCTCTACTTCATGGACGAGCCCTTCGCCGCGGTAGATGCGGTGACCGAGCGGGCGATTATCTCGATCCTCCACGAGCTGCGCTCGCGTGGGAAGACGGTGCTCGTCGTGCACCACGACCTCCAGACGGTTGCCGACTACTTCGACTCGGTCGCCCTACTCAACGTCTCTATCGTTGCCGCGGGTACAATCAGTGAGGTGTTCACGAATGAGCTGATCGAACGCACCTATGGTGGGACGGTTGCCGCGCTCGATTCTCACGGAGCCTCGTGATGACGCTTGAACGAGCTTCCGATCGCAACGGATGGATCATCGTCGCGGCTGCGGTTGGGATCATGGTGCTGACCGTTCCTATCGCCGCCCTCAGCGGCGTTCGGTTCACCTACACGCTCCGCACCGTCGCAGCCGGAGGATTTCTCCTTGGCGCGTTGAGCGGGGCCATAGGGAGCTTTGCCGTGCTACGGAAGCAGAGTCTCCTAGGCGACGCGCTGAGCCATGCGGCGCTGCCGGGAGTGGGTATCGCCTTTCTCGTAGCCGGCCGGCAACTCGGGGCGCTCTTGATTGGCGCGGCCGTCGCAAGCCTGCTGGGCGTCTGGTTCGTATCACTCATTACGCGGACCACGCGCATCAAGCAGGACGGAGCCATGGGAATCGTTCTTGCCGGATGGTTCGCCATTGGCATTGGGATTCTCGCCTTCATTCAGCAGCGACCGGATGCGAGCCAGGCCGGCCTTGAGACGTTCATCTTTGGGCAAGCCGCCGCCATTCGCGAGCGCGATGTTCAGCTTCTTGCCATCGTCAGTACGATCACGCTCGTCGTTCTTGCGCTCAACTGGAAAGAGTTCAAGCTGGTAACGTTCGATCGCGAGTTTGCTCGGGCGAACGGATATCGCGTC
>JANQQY010000627.1 GCA_028284845.1 Spirochaetales bacterium | reverse complement strand
TATCGTCCTTCTTCTGATCTTCCTACTCGCGCGACGCTACAGGATTGTTCTGCGGCCGGACGGCCTGCTGGTCGAATTGCACTTCCGGCCGGGATACCGCCGACCATCGCGGACCATCGAACTCCCGGTGGAGTCGATTCGATCGGTTCGCCTCGACCGGCTTGAGATGGGAGCATTTCGACTGGCCGTTGGGGTCGACTACACCGTCAAGATTCCTCGTGTTTCCGCGTTCCTTGCAAACGTGGGTGCCTTCCGAAAGAACAACGTGACTGAGGTTCGCGGTGAGCAGATCATTCGACTCTTCGAGATTCAGCCCTGGGGCACGCCGCCCTTTGGCGCAGACTTCCAGGATCTCCGCTACCTCGAGCGACGGATCGAACAGCGTTACCGGCTCCAAGAAGATTCCTAGGGTTTGGGTATCAGACGATCAGCGTCACGAGGAAGCTGAGCGCACCGGCGAGCAGCGCGTACGGCACCGCTACCAGGACAGTTCGTTTCAAGGCGTACCCCTCTATTCTCTCCAGACCGAGCACACTCGCGACCGCCACGATGTTGTTAATGCAGACCATGTTCCCAAGCGCACCACCTACCGATTGGAGCCCCAGGATCGTCGTGCGATTGAGCCCGAGTGCGCTTGCGGCGGCGTCTTGGATCCCGCCAAAGGTCAGATTGCTCACGGTGTTCGACCCGGAGAAGAATGATCCGAGTGCGCCGAGGAACGCCGCAAATAACTGCCAGGCCGAGCCGGTAAGCGATGCGAGGCTTCCCCCAATCACCGCGACTGCTGACCCTTCACCTCCCAGGAGCATCAGGTTGACGAAGATCAGCGCGGCGAAGAGTGAGAGCGCCGGGATTCGCATGCGCGTGAGGCTCTGCCGAAAGACGGTCCCAATGGTGGCCGGACGCCCAAGGTAGAGGACTGCAACAAGGGCGAACGGAATGAGACTGGGAACGTAGAGTAGTTGGTGCACCCACGACTCGCCGGTTCCAAGAATACCATTAAGCGAAACCACGGCTGCGGCCGTGATGCGGAACTCGCCCAAGGTTCCAAGCCCAAGCTGGATGCCTCCCTCCGAGTAGCGGAGCAGGCCCTGGATGCCCAACTGGGGAATTCGTGTGATCACAAGAACCAGAACCGTGCCCCAGACGGGAAACGATGCTCGAAGCAACTCACGCCATTTCACGGGATCGGGTTTCGACGATGGTTCGGAATCATCCTTGCCGTCACCTGACAGCCCAACGCCGGATTTTGCGAGAATCACCGATCCAACCAAGCCGACCAATCCACCAATGAGCGACGGAAACTCGTAGCTGAAGAACGCCGTCGCGATGTAGGGCGCGACTGTAGCGAGAATCACGAGGTAGACGTACGCAAGGTTCGCCCGAATCTCCTTCCACTCGAACACAAACAGCATCGCTGCGATGGGGACAAAGAGAGCGGCTGCGCCGTGCAGCATCGCAGATTTGACTCCAATCTCCGTCATTTCGACAGCAGACAGGTCTGCGATGCCGGAGAATCCGAACCAGGTGGGCGTTCCTACCGCACCAAATGAGACCGGTACCGAGTTCATGATTAGAGCCATCACCGCGACCTTCATTGCCGGGAATCCCAGGCCTACGAGAATGGGCGCCGCGAGCGCCGCGGGCGTCCCGAAGCCACTTGCTCCTTCGATCAGGAAGGGAAACGCCCAACCCACAATCATCAGCTGCGCGACCCGGTTCTTCGAGACTCCGTTGAGCCACCTCCTCAAAACCGACATGCCGCCGCCGGCCTCAAGCGACTCAAAAAGAAAGATCGCACCCCAGATGATCAAAATAGGTGTCCAGCTCGTTAGGAAACCGTCGAGCACGGATGCGTGCACAAGGAGGGGATCCCGTCTGAACACAATCAGGGAAAGCAGGTAGGTGAGGAGTGCCGTCAGCCAGAGCGCAGTGTGACTGGGGAGACTGTTCCGCTTGGTCAGAAGAAACACGAGAAGAGCAATGGGAAGAAGTGCTATGAGTGCCATCGGCTACTCCGGGACCGTCTTTTCCAGGTGTCGAAGTCTCGCACCTCTCGAACGCCAGCTATGGTCGTCTGGGCGATGTCCGTGCTCGCCCTCTTCCTCATACACATCGAGACCAGGATAGCCTATCTTGCCGCGTTTCATCTCCATATGCGCGGTGACAGCGTCTGTCCAGCGAGAGAATCACCCCAACGACACCAAGACCACTCTTGCCCCTCCAATCCTCGACTAATCCTTGGGCACTACGACTGGCGGGATGCTTCGCTGGTGGCGCGGGTTCGAAGGTCGATCTCTTCGAAGTGGTGGCAGGCGACTGCACGCCGTGATCCGGCGGATCTCATCTGCGGCAATTGCGTTCTGCACCGATCGGTAGCGAAGGGACACCGAGGTGCGAAGGCGCAGCCGGTGTCGGGGATGCCGGCGGCATAGCGTACCGCCAGCTCCGGACGAGACCGGAGATCGCCCGGAACGAGCGAGAGCGCGGATGCAAGTAGTGCCGCCGTGTACGGGTGAAAGGGCCGGTCGTAGAGCGCGTCGGTGGGTGACTCTTCCACGATTCGCCCGGCGTACATGACGAGTATCCGGTCGCTCACCGTACGAACGACGGCGAGATCGTGGCTGACAAAGAGGTAGCTCAATCCCATCGCCTCCCGCAGATCCTGAAACAGGTTTAGTATCCGTGCCTGGACCGAGACATCGAGACCGCTGACCGGTTCATCACAGATCAGGAGCGACGGCCGTGTCGCGAGCGCCCGCGCGATCCCGATGCGCTGACGTTGGCCGCCGGAGAAGGCGTGTGGGTATCGATCGGCGTATTCCGGTGAGAGTCCCACCTGAGTCAACAGCTCAGAAACCCGAGCGCGTACCTCGCTCTTTGGCATCAGCCTTCCGGCGAGGAGCGGCTCTCCGACCGTCTCGCCGACCCGCATCCGTGGGTTGAGCGAGCGGTAGGGGTCCTGGAAGACAACCTGAATCTGCGGGCGGATCGATCTCAGGCGGGCCGGCTCAAGTGTTGTCAGATCGATTGCCGCCTCCTCCTGATGCAGCACGACCGACCCGGAGCTCGGCCGAACAGCCAGCACGATGCACCTGCCCAACGTCGTCTTCCCGCATCCGGACTCCCCGACAAGCGCAACCGCCTCGCCCCGGTGGATCGCGAGATCCACAGATCGAACCGCGTCGACGTATGAGTCGACCCGGCGAAAGACCCCGCGTCGGACCGGATATCGCTTTGAGAGGTTGCGGACCTCGATAAGCCGGCCTGCCGCATCACTCATTGATCGGCTCCGTCGCCTCTGAGTGGAGGAAACACCGAACGCAGTGGTCGCTTCGTGCTTCGCTCAGCCCGGGCGATCTGACGTCGCACGTTCCGGGAATGAACTGTTCGCATCGCGGCCCGAAACTGCATCCGGAGGGGAGATCGATTGGGACCGGCACCGAGCCGGGGATCGTCGCAAGCCTTCCGTGTGATTGATCGATCGAGGGCACACTCTGGAGCAACTTCTGCGTGTACGGGTGCATCGGATTCTCAAGGAGCTCTCTCACGGGAGCCATCTCCACGATCTGACCCAGGTACATCACTGCAACCGTGTCCGCAATATTGGCCATGACGCCAAGGTCGTGACTGATGTAGAGCACGCTCATCCGCGACTCGTCCCGGAGCGTTAGAATCAGGCGCAGGAGTTCGGCTTGGACGGTCACGTCGAGTGCGGTGGTCGGCTCGTCGGCGATGAGCAGGGCCGGCTCGGTGCAGAGAGCGAGGGCTATGGCCGCGCGCTGGCACATGCCGCCGGAAAGTTCGAACGAGTAGCTCGTGAACACCCGCTCGGCGTCCCGGAGCCCCGCGCGACCGAGTGCATCGATTGCTCGCCTGCCCGCGACCTC
>JANQQY010000622.1 GCA_028284845.1 Spirochaetales bacterium | reverse complement strand
GACCACATTCTCGCCCACAGTCGTCAGTTGCTGTTCCTGGAGCGGACTCACCCGTCCCGAGGGGTAGAGGATGACGACGTCGATTCCGGTCCGCCCCACAAAGGCCTGCGCCACCGCGCTTCCCGTATCACCGGAGGTCGCGGTAAGGATCACAGCACGCCGATCGCCCAAGAGCTCCTCCATGGCGGCAGCGAGAAACGACGCGCCAAAGTCCTTGAAGGCACAGGAGGGCCCGTGAAAGAGCTCGAGAACGTAGATCTCGTTTGTGAGCTTTCGAAGCGACGGGGTGAAGGTGAAAGCCCGCTCGCACACTCGACGCGCCGACTCCTCATCAAAGGTCTTCGGGAGAAGGTGGGCGGTGAGGTCGGCGGCGAGGTCGGCGAAGGACCGAATGGGGTCTTCGCGTAGCATCAGCTCCTTGAGGTCGGGCTCCTCGACGGGGTGGTAGAGCCCACCGTCCGGTGCAAGGCCGCGGAAGACGGCCTCTCTGAAGTCGACGCGATGCTCTTTGTTCCGAGTGCTGTAGAAGTTCATTCGGCACTCCTGAAGAACGCATCGTGGACGGTGCGAATCGCATGTCGGCTCTCCGACGCATAGACCATAAACGAGATGTTCATTTCGCTCGAGCCCTGAGCGATCGCCAAGACGTTGATCTGGGCCTCGCCGAGCGAATAGAAGAGTCGTCCGGAGATACCGGGCTTTCCGCGCATGTTCTCGCCAATCACTGCCACGATTTCAAGCTCACGTTGCACCGCGACCCGTTCGATCCGCTTCTGGGCGAGCTCCGCTTTGAGTTCGGACTCGAGCACCTCCCTGGCGTGGTCGGCATATGCGTCGGGAATCACAAAACAGATCGAGTGCTCGGAGGATGCCTGAGAGATCATGATGATGTTGATCTTCGCAGACGCGAGGCTCGTGAAGATCCGGCCGGCGACACCGGGAAGACCGACCATCCCGCCACCCTCAACGTTCACCAACGCCACCGACTCTATACTCGCTATGCCGGTGATCGATTCGGAGTTGGAACTCGTGTGGGCGGCAATAAGAGTGCCGGCCACATCAGGGCGGAGCGTGTTTTTGATCCGGATGGGAATCCCACGGTCGACGGCAGGGAGCATTGTATAGGGATGAATGACCTTCGCCCCAAAGTAGGAGAGCTCCATCGCCTCCTGGTAGCTGATCTCCGGAAGGACAAAGGCGGAGTCGACGAATCGAGGATCGGCGCTGTAGACCCCGTCTACGTCGGTCCAGATCTCAATCGCGTCCGCTCTCAACCCGGCGCCGAGAATGGACGCCGTGTAGTCGCTCCCGTTTCTCCCGAGGGTAGTGCTGACACCGTTCGCAGTGGAAGCGATAAACCCGGTGACGACCGGGAGGTCGGTCCCCGCTAAGGCGCGCTTAATCTGAGCGTAGCTCTGTTCGAAGAAGACGGTTGCTCCGCCGTGGTTGTCGTCTGTTACGATGAGCTCTCGTGCGTCAACGTAGCGCGAGTCGTGCCCTTGTGCGCGAAGAGCGGCGGCGATGATCGTGCAGGAAAGTTGCTCGCCAAAACCGACGATGAGGTCGCGCGTACGTGGCGTGCACTCACGGACCAGACTGACACCATGCAGGAGCTCAGCCAGCTCATCGATCCGGGAGGAGATCGCGATTGGAAGATCATCGTCATCCTGGCAAAGCGACGCGGCGGCTTCAAGGTGGCGTTCGCGGAGCACTTCGACGACGCGCGCGTTCCCCTCGCTCCCCTGTTCGGCAGCGTCGGCCGCCTCCAGGAGCGTATCGGTCACTCCCTTCATCGCCGACGATACGAGACACACCCGCTCTGATGCGCTCCGTGCAGAGGCGATTGAAATGACATGGGCGATACGGTCGGCATCCGCGACGGAAGTGCCACCGAACTTCATGACAACCATTGATTCCTCGATAGTGTGAGATTTCTGTAGCATCCCTATGCGGAACGCCGGGACAGGGTATGATGAAGGTCCGCGCATGCGCAACCGAGCCTTTGTCGCAGCCATCGTCTTCCTCACGCTCGTTCCGATCGGATCAACCTTCGGACAGGAGGAGGCGTCGGAACTTCTAAGCAGGGCGTTGAGCCTGTCGCCGGCGTCAACGGTCAGCGTCGAGGACGTGCACGGAGATGCTCTTCATCTGGTGGATGACTGGAACCGCGATGGTCGATCTGATGTCGCGGTGCTCAGTGTCGAGGCGGACGCAAAAGAGGTGGCGTTTATTGGCGTGCTCTCAGACCGCGAACGTCTGTTTGATGACAATGCCGAAGCAGTCGCGGTTTTTCTGGAGCTCCTGCTCGAGGGAGCGGACGATACAACCGTGATACCACTCGGTAATCATGCAGTCGTCTCCGATTTCGCCGTCATCGCTCTTGGGAACGGCGTCACGGCTGTGGGCATCGCCTTCCGATCGTCGCTTGGAACCTCGCATGAGATCGTCTCCGTGAGCCGCTCAGGCGAAGTGTCGCGAGTCTCGTACCGAAGGACGGCAAGCGAGTACGGTTTTCTCACCGATGTCGACGGCGACGGAGCGACGGAGCTCATTCGAACACTAAAGTTGCCGGAAGCCGGGCGCGGATTTGAGACGTTCGTGGAGAGGCTCGTCTATGAGAACGGGACATTCATCGCGCACGGGAGCGTCCCACTGGTTCGAACCATCCTGGACTTCCTGGCCGAGTTCGCCGAAGAGCTGACCAGTAAATCTCCAACGATTGATTCCGTGCTCACCCACATCGCAGATCCCACTCGCGTCGCCTCGCTTCAAGATGTCTTCCGGCCGCTGTCAGGAGTTGACGACGGGGCGTTTGACTACCTCGAAACGGAGACGCCAATCGAGTCGGTCATCTTCCCAGCCATTCGCGACAACCCGTTGCCGCTCCCCTTCCTGGGAAGGTCGTTCCCTATTCTCATGCGAGTAGACTGCTGCGTCGGCACCTCCCGCTATTTTCAGGCACGGGTCCAATTTCCCCTCAATCCTTTTGACGGCGGGCGTCCTGCTTTCTTGACAGAGGAAGAGAGCGAACAGTAGCATCCCGGCGTGGATCGCTACATCATCGATGGAAGCTACCCCATCAAGGGTCGGATTCGTGCGAGTGGCAACAAGAATGCCGCGCTCCCATGCGTGGCAGCGGCGCTCCTAACGGACGATACGGTTACATTGCACCACGTCCCAGACATTGAGGACGTTGGCGTGATGCTTCAGATCCTCGAGGGCCTCGGCGCTACCGTTGAACGTCTATCGGAACCCGGTAGCTGGAAAATCACAACCCACGACATCAAGACATCGGAGGTGCCGGTCGAGCTCGCGAAGCGAATCCGCGCATCGATCCTGCTCGCCGGCCCACTCCTCGCACGGACGGGCAAGGTGCTGCTGCCGCCGCCCGGTGGTGACGTCATTGGACGACGCCGACTCGATACCCACTTCCTCGCATTAAGCGCGCTCGGGGCGCAGGTAGAGATCGACGCCGTGTTCAGCATCACCGCGAACAAGCTCGTCGGCGTCGACATCTTCCTCGATGAGGCGTCGGTCACCGCAACCGAGAATGCGATCATGGCGGCAGTCCTTGCAAGCGGGAAGACGGTGATACAAAACGCGGCGAGCGAGCCCCACGTGCAGGATCTCTGCCGGATGCTAAACGGAATGGGTGCGAAGATTGCCGGAATCGGCTCGAACATCCTGACGATCACCGGCGTTGATCAGCTTGGAGGAACCGACTTCACCATCGGTTCCGACTTCATGGAGGTCGGATCGTTTATCGGCCTGGCGGCAGTGACCAGAGGTGAGCTCGTCATCGAAGACGCTGAGCCACACAATCTCAAAATGACCAAACTCGCATTTGGCAAGCTCGGTATTCACTGGGAGCGGGATGGGAACGATATTCGCGTGCCCGCCGGACAAGCCCTTCGAGTGGTTCCGGACATGGGCGGCATGATCCCCAAGATCGACGATGCTCCGTGGCCCGGTTTTCCGCCGGACCTGACGAGTATCATCACAGTCGTCGCGACTCAGGTCGAGGGCACCGTCCTCATTCACGAGAAGATGTTCGACGCTCGGATGTTCTTCGTGGACAAACTCATCGCCATGGGGGCTCGCATCGTTCTCTGCGATCCACACCGCGCGGTTGTCAGCGGACCGGCACGGCTATCGGGAAGCGAGATGACAAGCCCGGATGTGCGAGCCGGGATGGCGATGGTGATTGCAGCCATCTGTGCCGAGGGCTCCAGCACCATCAACAACGTCTACCAGATTGAGCGCGGTTACGAAGATCTCGTGGGGCGTCTCACTCAGCTGGGTGCGCAGATCGAGCGAGCAAGCGACTAGCGCGGCGCCATCCCTTACACCTGACCCGAGAGCTTCTCGTATGCAGAGGCGATTCGCTTGAACGCATCTTCGCTGGCGCGTCGCTGTTCATCGGAGAGCTGGCCCAGGGTATCGGGGTGAAACTGTGCGGCGAGCTTTCGATACGCCGCCCGGATCTCATCACTCGTCGCGTTCCTCCGAACACCAAGGACGGCACAGGCATCCTCGTCGAGATCTGTCTCCACGACCAGCACCTCTGAGGCAAAGGCGGGATCTTGAATCACAGAGAGCGCGAAGTCGACCATGCGGTCGCGGACAGAGCCGGCATCTCCCCACCTCTGAAACTGCGCCCACACCGCTCTGATAAGGAGGCGCCGCGCGTCCGGCTCGAGAGCCTCCGCAAAGGCGTCGCTCATCGACTCAGCTCGACCCCAGTTTACCTGCGAGGAGCAAAGCACGATTCGTTCGACAAGACGTGCCGACATGGTGATGCCCGTGCTCTCGCGAAGGTAAGAGACCAGGACCGTCGGCCTTGCTCGCGTCGAGTGGTCCGTGAGGCTCGAGAGCAGAGAGCCGGCCAGGACAGGTACCAGTGGTAGCCACAGCGGGGCCTCTTTGCCCGACAGGTAGGATCGAGTCGCTCGAACACAGCGAAACTCATTGAGGAGCATGTCTACCAGAAGACCAATCGCGGCACCAAAGAGCGCTGCGTAGAAGCCGCCCAGGACCCCAATTACGGCACCGGAAAGCGTACCCCAGAACCTGCGGTATCCTCTTGCTTTAGTCGCTCGAACCCAGGGCCACATAGGTGAGAGTTAGCAAGAGCAAGAGTGCCTGAACGACCACGAGAATAGCGAGTGTCGTAGCGAAACCCAAGGGCAAGAGGAGCGACGCGAGCAAGAGTCGATGGCCGTGTACAAATCCTAGATAGGCCGGCGCGATGATCAACGGTGCGAGCGGAACGACGATGAGCGTTGGCACGGGAGGAAGGCTCAGGTAGCGGCTCCGATATCGCCAGGTGAACCCCAGGGCGAATAACGAGAAGACGACAAACATAAAAGGCGTTGCCACGCGCTGCAGGAACTCGAGTTCGACGGGTTCTGAGAGGAGCCCAAATCGGTCGAGCGTCGTGACCGTCCGGGACAACGCGGTCGTGGAAGCCGAGGCTGGATCCTGAGAGACGGAGGCGATCAGAAAGAGTTCGTTGGCGTCGGGGGTGACCGGGATGATGCCCTCGGTGATGGCGTCTGCCTGACCGGCAATGTAGAGCGGGCGACGATCGTTCCGGGAGGCACCGCGACTGATCACGTTGAGAATGAGCCGGCCGTCAAGGAGCTGACCGTACTCAGCGACAAGATGCGCACGCACCCGACCTTCCGGCGTTATCTCGATGACCTCAACATCCTCCACATAGATGCCATCCGGTGTTCGGACAATCTTCCCTATCGATATCAGCTCGATCTCCTCCGCGGACGAGCGATTCACAAAAGCGAGATCGGATGATCCTGGAAGGGTCATTGCTGAGGAGACTTCATCGTAGAAGACCGTCTGACTCGCGACGCTCTCCTGCGCAGTGACAAGGTAGCGTTGGGCGTCGACATCAAAGGGGTGATCCTCAACGATCGCCGCAAACTCGTAGTATGCGGTCACGTAGTCGAGTCTCGTGAGCGCCGCCTTCGCAGATTGCTTGCGAGCAAAGAGGACCGCATCCTCGTCCTGTTCGCCGGTGCTTCGGATCTCCTGAAGCCGTGAAAGGGACTCGGCGGCGAGACGCGCGGCTTCGTCGTTCTCCGGTTCGAGGGCGCGCGCAAGCGTGGCCATGTAGTGGGCAGTAGAGTAGTCCCCCTCGTTCTGAGCTGCTACCGCCCGGTCGATCAGCTCAGAC
>JANQQY010000617.1 GCA_028284845.1 Spirochaetales bacterium | reverse complement strand
AGCTGGCTCGACGCCTTTGTCTATCTTGGCGAGCTTGGTCCGCGCTTCGTGGCTAAGTCGAGCTGGCAAGAGATCCCACTTCTTGGACCTGCTCTTCGTGCAGCCGGAGTCATCTTTATCACGCGAAGCCGACTCCGAGACATCCATGCCGTTGGAGCGCAGTTGCGTCGGTTTGCGGATGAGGGCGAGCGGGCGATGATGTTTCCGGAAGCCGACACGAGTCGTGGCGGGACTATCCGTCCATTCCGCGCCGGACTGCTTGAGCCGGCCGCCGCTGAGCAATTGCCGGTCGGGTGGGCAGCACTTCGCTATGAGACGCCACCCGGTTGGCCGCCCGGGAGTGTCGTTGCGGCTTGGGGCGACTGGACGCCGATCGTCCTGCACGTCTATCGAGCCTTTCATCCGCCATGGATTACGGCTCGCATTGTATACGGAGAGGAGGCGGTTCGCGGTGGGACAAGGAAGGAGCTCGCCGCACTACTCCACTCACGCGTCACCCAGGGCTACATGCCAATGGAGCAGATGTCCAAGGAAGATCTCGCGAGGATCAGTGTTCCGCCACCGCCTCTCCTCGAGAGGTTCTGAGTCTCCTGCTCAGTCTGCGCCTTCGTTCGCCAGTTCCTGATCTACTCGAGCGTGTACTGCTCGGCTAATAGGATAGAAGACGGTGAACACCAGGGAGACCAGCAGTAGAATCGAAGGGACCGTACTGATCAGATGTCTGATTGCTGTGAGGGCACTCTCGGGCTGGACCGGAATCTGGACTTCTGCGGTGGGATTCACATACCCCGTTCGCTCGAGGATCTGGGCCATGATCCAGACTCCTGCCGCCGTTCCCGACTTCTGCAGGAACGACAAGACCGCGTAGTAGCTCGCTTCGTTCCGTGTGCCGTCCTTTCGAGCGCCCCATGCGATTGTTTCCGGAATCATCGACCAGGGCGTGACGTACGCAACGGCGATCCCAAAGGCGAGCAAGACCGCCATGACGTAGACGGGGGCCACGTTGCCGGGACGTGACATCCCGATCATCACGAGGATGGGGATCATTGAGGCAAACCCGACAAAGATCGCCGTGCGTTTGTCCCACTTGCGTGCGATCCAGACGGCAAGCGGGATAAATGCCAGGGCCACTCCCTGTGCGATGAGGACGAAGTAGTTTGCCTGCTCGGGGACTTGGAGGTAGTACCGTGCGAAAAAGACGAGATCTGCCGCAATCAGGCTTACAGCGGTCCAACTTGTGATGTAGATCCCAACCAGTACCCAGAATGGCCGGTTCGACAGAACGTGACGAATGCTGGCGGCCGGTCTTTGAATCTGCCGAGCCGCTTCCCGATCGATGTCTTTGGTTACCCGAATCACGATGAGCGGCGGGATGATGATCAAGGCGCCAACCACCAGGCCAAGGTAGAAAAAGACGGCACCGAGGTCTTCGAAAAACCACTGTAGGACCGTGCCGATGATCACCGCGAGCAAGGAGCCTGCGATGTTGAAGAACATCCGTATGCCGTGGAGCGAACTCTGCTCGTCGTAGTTTGAGGTTACTTCCGGCGTCAGGCTGTTGTACGCGATGTGAACGACCGTGAAGGTGGTGTCGAAGACAATATAGGTGATGGTGTAGAAGACCACGAGCCCTGTCGTGCCCAGCGGCGGCACAAGCCACATCAGGGCGAAACTGAGACCTACCGGTGCAGCCCCCGCAGCAAGCAGTATCCTGCGACGACCCATCTTGGATCGGACGCGATCGGCCAAGATCCCCACGATCGGATCATTAAAGGCGTCCCAGAGCTTTCCAAGCAGAATGGGGAGCGCAGCGATCGCCGGTGAGAGGCGCGCTACGTCGGTCATAAAAAAGAGTTGGAAGAACGAAACAAGTGCGAGCGGTGCGGCCGTGGTCAGGTCGCCGGTACTGTAGAGCCACTGCTGTCGCCTGCTGAGGGTTGGGGTCGGATCCGGTTGTCGGTCGTCAGCCGACGAGTCTGTGCTCATAGGCGCCAAAGGTACTCTCAAACGCGAATCACGGTCACCTGAGGGCCTTTTGAAGCGATCTCAAGCTCGATTCCTGCAGCAAAGCGTGGTATCTTCTACGGTAAGAATAAACGTGGATCGCCGTAACGGAGTTCCTATGCGCCTACGAGGCACCCTAATCGTTGCCGCGGTCGTGCTGCTTG
>JANQQY010000607.1 GCA_028284845.1 Spirochaetales bacterium | reverse complement strand
GCAGTACGGGCTGGGGACATCCCGGCTATGGATGCAGTTCTTGAGCAGGTTCACGAGGAGAACTTCGTGCGGCACGTTCTTCCGGTTCCGATGCTCCGTCACCTCCACTACGCGATCGCCGGGACCTATGTTCGTCTCCTTGATGAGGCATCTGAGTTCGTCGATACCGACCGAAAGATCGTGCTGATGTCGGAGATGGAGTCGAGGATACAGACCGATCCCGATGTAGGAACATTCGAATACTTGCGCGACTTACTACACGCTCTCGCGGCCGAGTTTGCCTCGCGTCGGACAGATCGCGGGACCTCGCTGATGGAAGAGATCACCGGCTACATCCTTGAGCACTACTCGGATCCCATGCTGGGTCTACCTCCGATTGCTCGCGGTGTGGGCATGTCGGAGAGCTACGTAAGCCACTTCTTCAAACGGCATTCAGGCGTCAGCGTGTCGAGCTTTATTGAACGCAAGCGTATGGAGAGCGCGATTCGGTTCCTGAAGGACGACGTGCCAATCAAGCAGATCGTCTCGCTGACGGGGTACAACTCTCTCACTTCTTTCTCTCGCGCCTTTCGAAGGGCGAACGGAGTGAGTCCGGCGGAGTACCGTGACAGCCTTCGTGGAGAGTCCGGCGGCGCGCCGGTGGCGTAAGGGGCGACGGTGAACAGGGATCTTCCTATTCCAGAAGAGTTCGATCAATCGGTCGGCATGATCTCCACTACGACAGACGAAGGGGTGTTTCACGAAGTTAGGCGGTCGGCTCAGTTTGCCGCCGAGCTCGTTGCGGGGGGATCAAAGAACGACCTCTCTCTATCCGAAACTGTGTTAAGCGAGGTATTCGCCTGCCAAGAGATGAACACAGACGATCCGCACTGCGGCAACTTCCGGTGGATGCGAGAGGACGAGGCCGTGACTGACCTCAATGCGGTCGAGTTCGTGATGGAGGCCGTCATTCCGATGATGCTGAGATACGGTGAGCGCCTAGCGGTTGCGACCCGTGACCGAGCCTCAGAGTGCATTCGTGCTGCGGTCAATGAGATCATTCGACTCGATGTCCACGTCGCCTACTCGAACATCGCAATGCTCGACATTCTTAACTCTACCTTGGGTGGCCAGTATCTCGACGATGAGGTCGCTCAGGAGCACGGCCGTCGGAAGCTTCGTGCATTCATCGCCTTCACGAGCGAAAGTGGAACGCAGCGGGAGTTCAACAGCCCCACCTATACGTCCGTCATCATTCGGGCGGCAAGGACCCTGACGGAGCTGTGTTCGCACGCGCCGACCCGCGTGCGAACTCGAACGATGGTCGGCCGAATCGCCCTTGGCCTCCTGCCTCGAATCCATCGCACCACTGGAAGATGGGCGGGACCTCACAGTCGCGCCTATCACCCGACCGTAGTCTGCGAGCGCCCCCCTGAGATTGCGACGATTCAACAGTGGCTATCGGATGGCACATTGCCCTCATGGTCCGCCGGCCTGCTGACAAGCCCGTCGACGCCCTTCCAGGTTACCGAGACGCCCAGCAGATCCGAGGGAGTGGCCCTGACAACGTATAATACCGATTCGTTCGCACTCGGCGTGGCAACGCGTGATCTTGGCGATCAGTCGAATGTGATCCATGCTCACATCGCCCGACCCGGCGCTGATCGCCCAGGCGTCCTCTATAGCCGGTACGTTGTGAACGACAGATGGCTCGGTGACTTCCGGCATGAGACCGATCGAAGTGCGTCACGGAATCTCATTGAGGAGGGTCGTTTTCTTGGCGTCCAGGATCGTGATCGGGCGTTCGCGCTCTACGGACCGCGGAACCTTGGATTGTGTTCCAGCGCAAAGGCCTCATTCGTCGTTACGGATGCTCTTCGAGTGGACGGAGTCTGGGTCAACGGGCACCCGGTAGGACCTCCGCCGCTGACCCTGCACCAGGGCGATTGGATCGCCCTTGCAACCGGGGAAGCTCTTGTCGCGATCTGCCCTATTGCGCGGGCCGATATGGGCCGCGGTGCGCCAATCAAACTCGTGGAGCGAGACGGCGATCTCGTGCTTGATGTCTACCACTACGCGGGCCCCGCAAAGCAGTTTTGGGAGTATTCGCCCGGTCCCAATCCGTTCTTCCAAGGGGCTCCGTTTATTGGTGTCTACCTGGAAATCGCATCACGAAGCGAGTACGAGCATGGAGCCGAGTTTGCAGCGGATGTCGCGAGTGGGAGCTTCCGGATCGAAACGCAGCCCCCGTTCACGACGGACTTCTCATCGCCCCGAGTGAGTTGGTTGGAATACACTCGGCAAGGTAGACGGCTCGGTATCGAGGTAGATCTCATTCAGTGGGAGGCGAGACGACGGTGGACAGACTCTGGCGAGATAGGGTGGCCGACGATTGACGCTCCCGGAATCGGCTCCTCGCACGATGGAGCCGTGACGGTGGGTGACGCTCACCTTGAGTGTGGCGACGCAACCGGTTGGCTCTATGCGAACGCGGATGCGCACACCTGGGTGGCCGGGGTGCAAGGAGATACGCCGGTCATCGTGATGCTCGACGTTCCGGGCGGAACGGTCCGCATACCTTTGATTGAGGCCGGTACAATCGTGTGGGAGAGGGGCACCGTTGTCGTTGACGCGACCGGGCCGGACGTAGAGCCTCGCATCGTCCATCGCGACTGAGGCGCGCGACTGATGGCCCGACCGCTACAGCATACCCGCCTCCGCCGCGAGTCGCTTCAGAATGTCGAGATAGAGATTCTTCGCGGCCCGAAGCTCAGGGGGCATGCCGTTCGTGAAGACGACGATCGCACTCTTGGCCTCGGGAT
>JANQQY010000600.1 GCA_028284845.1 Spirochaetales bacterium | reverse complement strand
CCTCCTTCGTGAGGCCACCATCCACGATCTCCACAAGACGCTGGAGCCGCTCGAGAAGTCCGTCGAGGAGTTCCATGCTGTCGGGACAATCGCCCGATCTGCATGCAAGCAGCGCCAGGAGCGCACCGGGTTTGAGCCCGAGGGATTGGTTGATCTGAGCGACGAGATCCTCGTGACGATCGGGAACGCTCTCAGCTCCGGAGAGTCGGAGCAGCCCGCGAAGGATAGCGGCAAGAGATCCGTACCACTCCATGAGTCGTCGTTGAAGAAGCGTCTTTCGAAACGGTCTCGACCGGCTGGCGGCAATGGTCAGTTGACGGAGGGCGACGAGGCTTCCTCGAAGCGCGTGCTCGACTTCGTGTCGCAGGTTCTGATCGCTGATTTCAAGGTCGACGGTTACGTCCCTACCTTCCACCACGACGTGCGCTGCCTTCATGTCGAGGTACTCCATGGGAAAGACATCTGCCGAGTTGGTGAACTCCGATGTAGTGAGCAGCAAGGGGGTAATCCGGTAGTTCCTGAGAAGACGACGTGAACGACGGCCAAACTCCCGTAATGCCGTCGGGCTCGCCTCTGAGACGAGGATCAAGACGTTCACGTCCGAGGTTGCCGGATCAAACGTCGGCTTCACGACACTTCCGTAGAGGGCGATGCTCTCAAGCGCATCACCAAAGACCTCCTTCACGAGCGGCGTGAACTCTCTTTCTACTGCTTTTTGTACTTCCTGCGCTGATCGCGCCATGAGTCGCTCCTTTGCGGTTGCCCGCACAGAGAAAGTACACAGGGAAGGGGTCTCGCATTCAATTCAATGGCACACCCACCGAGCCGTTGCGTGCCGACGTATAGCACGCCTGGACAGCCCGCAAAACCGGGATCGCAGTGGCGGCTGCATGGATGGAGCGCTCACCGCCCACCACCCAGTTCCGGAACGCACGCATGCTTCGTTGGAGCGCATGGATCCCTCGCGGAATGCCGCTGGGCGGCTTCACTCGTGCGTTCGCTCCACCCCGGATGCTGAGCGGCGAACCCGCATCAGCGCGATAGGTGACGCTTCCGCGATCCCCAACGACCTCAAGGGAGAGTCCTCGTTCAACACCGGCCGCCATCGTCGAGGCGACCTGAAGCATCGCGCCACTCGCACATCTGAGAGATCCGAAGGCGGTGTCTTCAACCTCCACATCAGGAAAGCGATGAGAGGTGCTCCACCCCCAGGCTTCCACCGGCTCCTCGTTGATCGCAAGAAGCGCGAGATCAAGTACATGGCTCGCCTGCGTCAGGAGAGTGCCACCACCGGCCGCCTGCATCGATGCGTGCCAGGCACTGTGTGAGAAGTAGGACGGTTCGCGACTCCAGGGTACAAGACACCGAACTGAGATGAGTTTGCCGCACCCGCCCGACCGGACGATGCGAATCAACCGATCCGCACGTCGGTCAAAGCGGTATTGGTAGTTCACGGCCACGGGGACGCCTGCTTGCTCCGCCCGTTCGGCAACCTCTTCCGCGTGATCGATACGAATGGTGATGGGCTTCTCACAGAGGACCGGTTTGCCCGCATCGATTGCCTTCATCAGCATGGAGTGGTGAAGGTGATGCGGCACGGCAAGGTAGATCGCATCAACGTTGTCTGACGTGAGCACGCGCTCGTAGTCCGTGAACCACTCGCGGAAGCGAAAGCGGCGAGCACCCTCCCGCGCTCGGGTCTCATCCAGGTCGACGACAGCCTGCGGTATGAAGTGGGGGTCGAATCGGAGGAAGCCGGCGACATTGCGGCCAATGTCGCCGAGCCCGACCACGGCGGTCCGTAGCTTTCTCATTCACGCGCCTCC
>JANQQY010000593.1 GCA_028284845.1 Spirochaetales bacterium | reverse complement strand
TTGGGACATCTAGTATCCCCAGTCACTGAATGTCCCCCGAAGGGTTCCGTCCTCTTCTATTGCGATCCGAACATTGTCCCGAAGCGGGGGCGTTCTCTCGTTCTGCGACGATCCCTCGAGTCTAAAGACGAGAACAGCTCCGCGGTGGGTGTCGATGTAGTCTCTGGCTCCCGGTGGGAGGGGACTCGCAACTGAATCGACGTCAAAAATGGTGACATCGTCGGCAGATCCTCGGCCCTCAAGGGCAAGGTAGACTACCGCACGGCTGCTCATGTTCTCCACGCGTATTGTGATAGGGTCTGCGTTGGACCCGGCCGGACCGACTCGCGTGGAAAGGCGCTCTGCCTGCCTGCCCTCGACCGTCTCAACCAGTGCCGTAGCGGTTTGACCGGACCCAGATCGATCCGCAATACCCACAGACCGGAGCATCGACTGCGCGAACTCCTCTGCCGGTCCGGAGACATGCCCGCCTGAAACGACTTCGAACGAAGCCTGGATTCCAGCATCCCGCACGGCGGCGTAGGCGCGCTCAATTCCATCACGTCGCGCGGGTGACTCACCCGCACCTATGTAGAATGCGGCTCGGACAGCTCTGTCGCGCAGGCGTGAGAGCACGTCTGCAGACGCGGGGTAGCTCGTACGCGTGCCGGCCATCACGGCACCCGTGAAGAGCATTGGGTTTCTCAGCATCAGTGCCCACGCCAGGTCGCCACCAAGAGAGAAGCCCCCAATAGCCATCCGATCACGATCGACGTTGTACTCGCTCACCGTACGTTCAATCTGCGGAAGCAACATCTGCTCGTACCAGCCGATGTAGCTCATGAAGTCTGGAAGATAGTCCTCTCGGTCCGGTCGTCCGGCAGGAAGCAGGACGATCACGTCGTTCATCGGTAAGTAGCCGCGATGCCGCTCAAAAAACTCAGAGGCGGTTCCAGTCGTGAACGGAAGAAAGATCAAGAGCGGGTACGACCTCGATGAACGATAATCGTCCGGGACAATCACCTGCGCAGGTTGATCCAGGTAGGCCGCGCGAGACTGCCCCCAAGTGAGGGAAGCAGTGGTCAACACACATACTGCCGCAAGCAGAACTCTCCGGATATGCAGCGCCGATGGCCTGAATCCCGCTCTCGTGTGCTCGATCATCAGCGGGACTCTACCACAACCGGAGCGATTCGGTCGGAGATTCTTCCGCTGTCCTGACGGGAGCAGAGAGTATACGTCGTGGCTCTGGATCGGTATCCTACCTCGACCATGCGGATCTGCAGAACCAGTCTGGAACTCGAGAGCTAGCAGATGGAGCAGGAAGTACCATTCGCCCTGTTCGCCGTCTTTGCGATCGCTGTCGCCGGTGGAGTGGCAACGATTCTGTTGATGTTGCAACGGGGCAGCAAGCAGCAAGCCCCGGAGGAAGAAGGAAAGACAGCGATATTCTCGGAACGGTGTGGTGGTCGGGTGGGTCGGATTCGCTACACCGGACCCCTCGTCCGGGTTTCGCTCTACGACACGATGCTGGTCGTATCCGCACGCACACCCATTGTGCTTCAAAAACATGAGATCGTCCGAGTGACCTACGAGCGGGATCGTCACTCCGCGGTGTTCGGAAAAACGGTGAACATTCACCATCGCTCGAACGCTGTGCGGTCACCGATCTGCCTGTACAGCTCAAAAGGCGTCGACCTCGCAAGGCGCCT
>JANQQY010000564.1 GCA_028284845.1 Spirochaetales bacterium | reverse complement strand
CCGGAGGACAAGGCGCGTCGTTGCTCCATCCGGCGCTCGTGCGCGAGAACGTGAGCCCTTCCATGGCGGCGGTTCAGCACGAGAGTTTTGGGCCAATCGTGACGATGGAGCGCGCCTCAGACGAAAGCAATGCCGTTTCAAGGGCGAATGAGAGTTACCTTGGACTCTCCGCCTCTGTCTGGTCGAACTCGCGAAAACGGGCAAGGCGCGTCGCTGCTAGAGTGGAGGCGGGCTCGGTCGCAATCAACGATCACCTCATGCAACATGGAATGGCGGAGACGCCGTGGGGCGGGTACAAGGAGTCAAGCATGGGGCGGACACACGGCCGCACCGGCCTTGAGTCGATGACGAAGCAAAAAGTGGTGGTGGAGAGTCGATTCAAACGGTCCCCGCATCAGATCTGGTGGCTCCCGAACGGTCCCCGATCATACCGCGTCGTGACATCGATCTTGCCTCTTCTCTACGGACCACATCGAATCAGAGCGTTCGCGGCGCTGGTGCCGGCATTTCTACGCTCGCTATTTCGAACACCAAAGGAGCCACGATGAGCAATGTCTACGACGCAGGAGCTGCATCCGCGGAGGAAGCGGCTGACGTTCGCAACCTCCCGGCACGAGAGGAATGGTTCAGGACGCTCGGATTGGGAATGTTCATTCACTGGGGTGTGGACAGCCAGTTAGGATCTGTGATCAGTCACTCGCTGACCGGGTCGTCAGCGGAGTACGCCGATCGCTTTTTCTCACGGCTTCCGGCGTCATTTGCCCCGCGTGAGTTCGAGCCCGATCGCTGGGCCGAGCTTGCCGCACTGGCGGGGATGCGCTACGTCATGTTCACCACAAAGCACCACAGCGGCTTTTGTATGTGGCCCACCAGCACAACCCCGTTCTCCGTCTCCTCTACGCCGTTCAACAGGGATGTGGTTGGCGAAGTAACAGAGGCGTTCCGAAAGGTCGGCATCGCGGTTGGATACTACTTCTCACCGGAGGACTTCTGGATCCTGCATCGCCAGGGTCGGCAGATCGCGCGCAAACGTGACTACGCCATGCCATCCAACAATGAGGAGCTGCGCGCTCACAATCAGGCACAGTTGCGGGAGCTCTTCACCAACTATGGAAAGATCGACCTCGCCTTTCTCGACGGGTTTGACAACGTGCACGAACGCGACGCCATCTGGGCGATCGACCGAGAGGTCGTGATTACACGTGGAGCGATGGCAACGCCCGAACAGCGGACACCGGAAGATGGATCGAACCTGGTCTGGGAGGCGTGCTACACCCTTGGGACGCAATGGCAATTCAAGCCGACAAACGAGCGGTACAAGTCGGGTGGTGACCTGATCGAGATGTTGGTTGAGATTCGGGCTAAAGGCGGGAACTTCCTTCTCAACGTCGGACCCGATCCGGACGGCCGGATTCCGTTCGAGCAAGACCGGCGAATCCGGGAGCTCGCTCTCTGGAACTTCGTCAACGGCGAGGCGGTGGACGACATCCGTCCGTTGAGTCGTGCCCGCGACGGTGAGATCTGGCTCACACGATCGCGGGATGGCCGGACCGTTTACGCCTTCCTGCCAAACGACGAGTGGCCACGTGGAGAGCGGAGGGAGTTCCTCATCTCGTCGGCCACGGCAAACGATGGCGCCACGATCGAAATTCTTGGACACGGAGGAGAGGTCGTAGAGTACATGCCGGAGGTAGCGGCAACGCCTCGTCTGCGCCAGACCGACCGCGGCCTCGAGCTCAGTGTCGTCCGCGCGCAGCGTCTCTACAACGATCACAAGTGGCCCAACCTCGTCGTGGCGAAGCTACAAGGAGTGCAAACGCAATGAAGCTGCCCCGAATCATCTTTGGCTCAAGCGCCCTTGGAAATCTCTACCAGGCGATTCCGTATGAGACAAAACGCGCGATCGCAGCCGAGTGGATGCGAGCCGTCGACTCGCCAGTGATCGATTCGGCCGGCAAGTACGGCGCAGGACTTGCGCTCGAGTCGATCGGACATGTTCTACGTGATCTTGATATCGAGCCGAGCGAGGTAACGATCAGTAATAAGTTGGGCTGGAAGCGGATTCCGCTCAAGGGCGAGGAGCCGACGTTTGAACGGGGCGTGTGGAAAGAGCTCGAAAACGATGCGGAGAATGTGATTAGTTACGACGGGATCCTCGAGTGCCACGCCCAGGGCAATGAACTCCTTGGCGGATACAAGGCGGACCTCCTCTCGATTCATGATCCGGACGAGTACCTCGCCGATGCTGCCTCGGATGCCGAAGCCCAGGCGCGCTACTCCGACATTCGGGAGGGGTATCGAGCGCTCTCCGAGTTGAAGGATCGAGGCGAGGCACGGGCGATCGGCATTGGGGCGAAGGACTGGCGGATCATTGAGCGCGTCTATCGTGACGGCGTTCCTCTCGACTGGGCGATGTTCGCGAATAGCTTCACGATCTACTCGCACCCGGACGAGGTGCGTTCGCTCCTTGCGGAGATGGAGTCCTCCGGAGTGACGATCATCAATTCGGCCGTCTTCCACGGCGGATTCCTCCTTGGAAGCGACTACTTTGACTACCAGCCGGTGACCCGGGACGAACGGCCGCGCCTGTTCGAGTGGCGTGAGCGCTTCCACGCGCTCTGCGAAGCGGAAGGCGTGAGTGCGGCGCACGTGTGCTGCCAGTTTGCACTCTCCGCACCTGGGACAGCTGCCCTCGCGCCCAATACGAGCCGTGCCGAACGGGTGCACGACAATGTCCGTTACGTTACAGAGCCAATAGGAGCGCGGTTCTGGAGCCGCCTTGGCGAAGAGGAACTGGTAGACAAGGCGGCCCTGGTGCCGCTGATCTCGTAGGCCGGCGGTTGGCCAGGCGTTTGGCGACCGGTGCGGTCCGCAGGTGTCACTAAGCGTGGTGTCAGACCGAAGTCAGTCGTGAGTCTCCTTCACTCGACCAACCTCACCCGAACTCAGTTTTACCTTGATACCGTGGGGATGCGTCGCCGACTTCGTCAGGATGCGCTCGACGACTCCCTCGGTAAGCTCCCCGGTCGCTTGATGATGCTTCTGTACGACCGACACATGCTGCCCAACCCGGATGCTTGACCGTTCCCGTCCGCTCATGGCCCCAGACTATCATGATAGAAGCGCCATTGGCGCATCCTGCAGACCAAGTGGCGCGATCCGCATATTCGTTAACGACGATACTTGAGTACCCTTTTAACGGACGGAGGGACGATGGCCTGGACAACGAATGATATTCCTAACCTGGACGGAAGGTCGGCGCTTATTACCGGTGCGAACTCAGGACTCGGCTTTGAATCTGCCAAGGCATTGGCTGCCAAGGGCGCGCACGTCATCATGGCCGCTCGGAACCGCGAGAAGGCTGAAACCGCGCGGGCAAAACTCCTTGAATCCATGCCTCACGCATCGGTTGAGCTCCTGGATCTTGACCTTGGATCACTCGCGTCCGTTCGAGCAGCCGCGGACAAGATAGTCGAGTCGCGAAGCAGCCTCGACATTCTTATGAACAACGCCGGTCTGATGGCGACGCCGGAAGGGCGAACGAAGGACGGTTTTGAAACCCAATTTGGTGTGAATCACCTTGGCCACTGGGTGCTCACGGCTCGGCTGCTCCCACTCGTCATCGCCGCGAAGGGGCGCGTTGTGACTGTTTCGAGTACCGCCCATCACATGGGTCGACGGGTCGATCCCGGCAACCCGAACATGGAGGGTAGCTACAGCGCCTGGGCAGCCTATGGCCGCGCCAAGCTCGCCAACTACCACTTTGGCCTTGGCCTCCAGCGCGAGTTCAAGTCACGCGGAATTGAGGCACAGAGCCTCATCGCCCACCCCGGGCTCTCTCACACCAACCTCCAGGTTGCCACGGCGGAGATGGGAGGCGCGGGCGGTGCCGGTGATTTCTTCAAGCGCCTGGCCGCAAACCGAGGCATGCCGCAAGACCGCGGGGCGGAGTCTCAGCTACGGGCAGCAACCGATCCAACGGCGAAGGGAGGCCAGTTCTACGGCCCACGCTTCATGAACACGGGAAACGCGGTTCGGCTGCCGGTGATGCGACCGGGGCGAAAGAAGTCGATTGAGGTGCTGTTTTCCCTCTCGGAGAAACTGACCGGGGAAGCTCTGCGATTCGAGTAGAGCGAAGACACCGGCCGAGTCGCTCCACCTCCAGACTAGGTGCTTCAGTTTATATAGGGGCGCACCGATCATGAGCCTGAGAAGGTGTGTCCATGAAGATTCCGATTATCCATCCCGAAAGCCGGTTCAAGGTGATCTGGGAAGTCTACATCCTGCTCATGACCGTCGCGGTCACTATCGTTGCACCGCTGATCATCGTCTTCGAACTCGAGCTCACCCCCATCCTTCTCGCCTTTGACATTCTGGTCACAATCACTTTCGCCGCGGACATCGTCATCCAGTTCCACACCGGTTTTCTCCGTCGCCAAGAACTGGTCACCGATCGACGTGAGATCGCTCAGCGATACATCAGGGGCTGGTTCATCCTCGATCTGATTGCGACCCTGCCCTTCTCGTGGGTATTCACGGCGAGCCGCTTTGCCAGTCTCAATCGCATCTTTCGCTTCTTCCGGCTTGCGCGCCTCTTCAAGCTGTTTGGATCATCGAAGATTCTCAACCGTGCGAACAAGCTGAGTTTCGTGAACCCGGCCTTCATGAGGCTATTCCTTCTCGTCTTCTGGATTCTCGTGGCGGCTCACCTCATCGCCTGCGGTTGGATCTTTATTGGCGGACCGGGCGAACTAGCGACAAACGGCGAGACCTATCTTGACGCGTTCTACTGGACGATCACTACGCTCACAACAATCGGGTACGGAGACCGAACTCCCACCGGTCCGATTCAGACCGTCTTTGTGACGGTGATCATGTTGTTAGGCGCGGCCATCTACGGTTTTATCATTGGTAACATCGCCAACATCATCGCAAACATAGACGTGGCGAAGAGTCAGTTTCGCGAACGCGTTGAGAATGTCGATACGTTCCTGAAGTATCGTAACATCCCCAGTGATCTACAGAAGCGCATTCACGACTACTACGACTACCTCTGGGAGAGCCGACGTGGATACGAGGAGTCGAAGCTTCTGGAAGACCTTCCTCAATCGCTCAAAACTCAAGTTTCGCTCTTCCTGAGTCAGGACATCATTGAGAAGGTGCCGCTCTTCAAGAACGCGAGCCGCGAGTTCATCCGAGACATCATCTTGAATCTGAAGCCGGCGATCTACACACCGGACGATGCCATCATCTCGTACGGTGAGATCGGATATGAGATGTACTTCATCAGTCGTGGAGAGGTCGACGTCCAGAACGAGGACGGCTCTGTCACCTACGCGACGCTGACGTCCGGTCAGTTCTTTGGGGAGATCGCTCTTCTCCTGAGCACGCCACGAACCGCGACCGTGAAGTCACGTGTCTATTGTGACCTCTACATGCTGGACAAGGACACATTCGACAACATCCTCCAGCGTTACCCCAGATTTGCCAAGGATGTCGAGCAGCTCGCGGATGCGCGTCGGAAGGAACTTGGCCTGGAGAAGGAAGAGGACGAGGCGCTCACGGTGGTGGAAGACAACGAGGGTGAGGCGTCAGGCCCCGTACCGGCAGCACCGGAATCGCTCGTGTATCAGCTCGTGGAGGGTGATGTCGTCAAGATCAGCTGGCTTCCCGTCACCGGCGCTGACGCCTACGAGGTCATTCGCCAAGGGAAGGGAGACGAGAAGTGGCGCCGACTATCGTCCTCAATGCGCAACCCGGTCTACCTCGATCTTCATGCCCCAAAGGGTGATCTCGTCTACCGCGTACGCGGAAAGAATCGGCACGGAAATGGTCGATGGAGCGCGCCTCTCGACGTACATCTCGCGTAGGCCTGCGTCGATCACTCCAATCCGTAGTCTTTAATCTTCGTTATGATTGACCGGCGCGATATCCCGAGTTCTTCCGCCGCGCGAGTTCTGTTTCCATCCCAACGCCTGAGCGCGGTCTCGATCGCATCGCGTTCGATCGATCGCATTGTACGTGGCCTTGGCAGCACCTCTGAAGCGGCACCCGGAATCAGGATGTCCCGAGCGGTGAGCTCGTCTCCCTCGCAGAAGATCACAGCACGCTCAAGGATGTTCTCCAACTCACGAACGTTCCCCGGATAGTGATAGCCGCGAATCAGATCGAGCGCGTCATTCGAGAACCCGGAGATCGACCGGCTGAGGCGATGCGTAAGTCGATGGAGCAACGCACCGGCGAGTGCAGGCACATCGTCCATGCGTTCCCGAAGCGGTGGTACTTCAATATGCACAACGTTCAACCGGTAGTAGAGATCCTCCCGAAAGAGGCCATCCGCAACGGCGGAGGCCAGGTCTCGATTCGTAGCGGCGATGATCCGCGCAGCCACGGGAACCTCGGACGACGAGCCAAGGCGTCTGATCCTGCGTTCCTGAAGTGCACGGAGCAGCTTCACCTGAGTGGCGCCGGGCATCTCGCCTATCTCATCCAAGAAGAGGCTTCCTCGTCCCGCACTCTCAAAGAGACCAATCCTTCTCTTCTCCGCCCCGGTGAACGCACCGCGCTCGTGCCCAAAGAGTTCGCTCTCAAGAAGGGTCTCCGGGACTCCTCCCATGTTGACCGGGACGAATGGCTCATCCGCGAGTGGCGACAGGGCATGAATCCTGCGCGCAACAACTTCCTTGCCGGTGCCGCTCTCACCGGTAATGAGGACCGTGGATGGGGTTGGTGCGATCTGAGTGATCACACTTTCGATCTGTTTCATCGACGCTGATGAGCCGAGTGGCGCCTCGTCCGCCGACGGTCCCAGATCTCGTACTCCGGTGGCGGCCGCTCGCGCTCGGGAGTTCTCGATCTGCCGCTCGACTCGAATGAGCAGTTCATCCGGATCCACCGGCTTCACCAGGTAGTCGGCCGCACCGCGTTTCATCGCCTGAACGGCATCCGAGACTTCACCGTAGGCAGAAACCATGATCACGGGGACCGTGGGTCCCTCAGTGGAGATCCAGTGGAGCAGGTCATGACCGCTCATCCCCGGCATCCGAACATCTAGAATGACGAGATCGAAGTGATCGCTCTGGAGATGCCGCTGGCCTGCTTCACCGCTTCCAGCGGTTACGGCGACATGTCCCGCCTGATCGATCAGGCGCTTGAGTGCTGTCCGATTGGATTCGTCGTCATCAACGATCAGAATGTTCATGATCTGCCTCGGGAAGAGTAATGGTAACGGTCGTGCCCTCGGGCCCGGAGTCGATGGTGACTGAGCCATCGGATGCGTCGACAAACCGCTTGACGATAGCGAGTCCAACGCCTGACCCCTGGGCCTTCGTCGTGAAGAAGGGATCAAAGGCTCGACCAAGCACGTCCGGTGGGAGGCCTGGTCCGGAGTCGTTTATCTGAAGCGTTATGAACCCCTTTCGAGCGGCGGAGAGCACGACTCGGATATTCGATCCCTCGGGTTGAGCCTCAGCCGCATTTGCAAGGACGTTGCCAAGCACGCTCTCGAGTCGGACTCTATCGAACATGACAACTGCATTGGCTGCGCCTTCGTCTATCTCGAGCGAGACCGGCCACGCATTGCGGTTCGCGGTCTCCTGGACCGCCGCCGCGATACGAATCGGTTCAGGCGCTCCAACGGCGTCGCGCAGGAAATCCCCTACCCGGTCGCTGAGGCGGCGAAGCCGATCTACCTCTGCGTCGATGGCTTCCACGTCTTCTCCGTCTGGAACAACATCCCGAAGCAGGCGGGTTCGAATCCGGATGGCGTTGAGCGGATTCTTGATCTCGTGCGCGAGGGTTCGGGCACTCTCTCCCAGGCGGGCGAGTTCCTCACGCCCCGCGAGTTCCTCTTCCCGGCGGCGCGAGCGAAGCAGGGCTCGGACGGCGGCAACGCCCAGGGCGATGATCACGACGGGAGCGACAATCAGTCCGGCAGAGTACCAGCTCTGTAATCGATA
>JANQQY010000550.1 GCA_028284845.1 Spirochaetales bacterium | reverse complement strand
CCAGCGAGCGATCGAAATGGAGAATCACCCGAACGTCATCGTAGCTGCCAACAGGAGTCGGCCGCGTCTCGATGCGATCGAACGTGACCTGGGCGACTTCGCACGCCGCCGCGGCATCGACTTGCGTACGATCTCAACGGGAGACCGCCCAGGCGCCCTCAGCAACCTGCTGGATCCGGTGACCGGAGGCGTGGGTTTCGACGATGTGATCGTCTGCGTGCCGCGTCCGGATGCCGTGGAAGCGGTGCTTCCGCTCCTCGCCCCGGACGGCATGCTCGTTGTATTTGCGGGTGTTGCGCTGGGGACGCCGGTCGATGTCCCCATCGACAGGGTCGTCCACTCAGGTGCACAGATCACCGGAACCAGTGGGTCCTCAATAGCCGACCAGATTCAGGTAATGCAGGAAACGGCGGCCGGCAGGCGCTCGCTCGCCAGAACCGTCGCCGCGGTGGGAGGGTTTGCCTCGCTCAAGGACGGTGTGGCGTCTGTGATCGACCGAGTGTACCCGGGGAAGGTGGTCATCTACCCACGCATCACCGAGCTCCCTCTGATGTCAATCGCAGAAGTCGCTCATAAGTACCCGGACGTTGCGACTGCCATGGGCGCTGAACAGGTGTGGACGCGCGAGGCGGAACGAGCACTTCTGCGGGCTCACGGCCACGGCGGAGGAAACCAGGATGAAGAATGAGTATCTCATTGGCGTCGATCTTGGAACGAGCGTCGTCAAGTCGTCGATCTGCTCGTCCGACGGTGTGATTGCCGGATCCGCATCTCGAGAGGTGGGCCTCAGTCAGCCCCGACAGGGGATCGCCGAACAAGATCCTGACGAGTTCGTTTCGCTCACGATGGAGACGATCAGAGATGCTCTCGCGTCGAGTTCGGTGAGGCCTGAAGAGGTACACGGGATTGCTTTTGACGGTCAGATGGCCGGGGCTTTGGCGATCGACGAGAACTGGGACGCGCTAACGCCCTGGTACCCGTCGGCTCTGGATACGCGATATCAACCCTATCTCGATTCGATGATCGAGAGCGTTGGCGATCCATTGTTTGGGATGAACGGAGCGCTCCCCTTCACAGCTCCACGGATGGCGTGGTGGCGCGATCAGTCGCCGGAAATCTACCGTCGAATCAAAAAGGTGCTCATCATCTCCAACTATGTGGCCGGCAAGCTCGCAGGGCTCCGGGCGGACGAGGCATTCATCGACCCCTCGTACCTGACGTGGATTGGGGTGAGCGACACGGCCTCGCGTCGCTGGTCACGGGAACTCGCGAAAGAGGTCGGAGTTGACATCGATCTTTTGCCACGAATCGTCTCAGCATCGTCAGTCGTTGGAACCCTCACCGCGGAATCAGCAGCGCTCTGTGGCCTGCGCTCGGGTACGCCAATCGTCGCGGGGACAGGCGACCAGGTGGCAGCATGCATTGGGGCGGGCGTCGTGCACTCCGGACAGCTCAGCGACGCAGCGGGGACCTTTCCGGTCCTCTCGACCTGTGTAGACAGCTACTTCGCCGACACCCGAAACTCGATGCTGATTCCTCTGGCGGGTCCGCTTGAGGACCAGTGGTTCCCGATCATGTACATCAGCGGTGGGGGACTGACGCACAGGTGGTTCACCGAACAGCTGGGCGAGTCGGGAACCGCAGGACAGTACGAGTCGTTTGATGCGAGCGCTTCGGAGATCGCACCGGGGTCCGAGGGCCTCCTCTGCGTGCCTCACCTGATTGGTCGTGGCTGCCCGGCGGATCCGGACGTTCGCGGCGCATGGATAGGCTTCACCTTCCAACACAGCCGGGCACACTTCTACCGCGCGATCCTTGAATCAATCGCCTACGACTTTGCAGAAGCGCTCGACGTGATTCGTGAGTACCGACCGGCGTCTGATTTTGTAGAGGTTCGGGTAACCGGCGGCGGCGCGCGGAGCGATCTTTGGAATCAGATCAAAGCGGACGTTCTGGGAGTTCCGTACCGCTGTCTGAGCCACGAAGACACTTCCGCTATTGGATGTGCCGTCCTCGCCGGTCACGCAGTGGGAGTGTTCGACGACATTCGCGCGGCGGCAGATCGACTCGCGCCGACCGCAGGCCTGGTCGAGCCGCGCGCCGCCTACCGCGAAAC
>JANQQY010000547.1 GCA_028284845.1 Spirochaetales bacterium | reverse complement strand
GTTCTGGTGGGGCGCACGAGTCGCCGATCCAACGGGACTCTTGGAAGGCAGCGGGGAGAAGATGCGCCACATCAAGTTTCGCCAAGAGACACAGGTGAGCGCCGAGGTTCTCGTCCCCCTGATCGTCGAGGCGAGCCGACTCAATCAGGAGCTCGGAGATCCCACCAGAACCAAGTAAGGAAGAGACCACACTGGTCGATCAGCTCTTTCGTACCGCGGCCGGGGATCTCGTCGCGCAACTGTGCGCCCGGTTTGGATTGCGCCGACTGGAAGCGGCTGAAGAGTCGGTTCAGGATGCGATGCTCGCGGCACTTCGTACCTGGCCATCACGAGGGGTGCCGGAGCGACCGGTAGCGTGGCTTGCGGTCGTGGCGCGCAATCGGATGATCGATGCCATCCGTCAGGAATCCCGGTTTGCGGACAACGAGCCGGAAGAGTCTGTGGCCGACCTTCGTGATAATCCAAGATCGGGGCAAGGGGTCGATCGCAAGGATCTCTTGGTTGCGATCTGCGAGACCGATCTCTCGGTCCCGAACGCCGTGACGCTCTCGCTCAAGAGTGTTTTTGGCTTCGGTATCCGCGAGATAGCCCTGCTTCTTGGAGTCGAGCGGAAGGCAGTCGAGCTCCGACTCTACCGTGCCCGGACGCGGCTTCGCGCGAGCGGCTCGTCGGTTGGTGAGGGCACGTCGTGCGGCGGACGTTGCCGCGAGGCGGTGATGCACGTGCTCTACGCCGCGTTCACCGACGGTTTTGCGCGACCGCTTGAGCCGTCACCGATCACCGTCGATCTCGTCACCGAGTGCATCTCCATCGCGGAGGCCCTCCTTGCGGAGACACATTGGCGAACGCCCACGATGCACGCACTCACGGCCCTGTTCTACCTTCAGGGTTCGCGGGTAGACGCACGACACAATTCGGGCGTCTTTGTGCCATTGCACGAGCAGGATCGAAGCCTCTGGAGGTCGGACTGGATCTCAAGCGGTCTCAAGCACTTCGACACCGCAATGGCCGGCACGAGCGAGAGCCGATACCACATAGAGGCTGCCATCGCGGCGAGCTACGCAACGGCGGTGGCGGGAGACGATCCGCCGTGGACACAGATCGTTGACCTCTACGATCGACTCATCTCCGCGTTCCCCACTCCGGCCGCTCGCATCAGCCACGCAATCGCTCTTGGTCTCGCCGGTCCGCCGGAGAGGGGTCTGGCCGCGCTCGAACACCTCGAGTCGGAGCACGGCTCCAGGCTTCGCCTTCATCAAACCGCGGCTGAAGCGGAGTTCCTCCAGAGGTGCGGCCGTCGTGCCGAATCGTTGGACCGTTTTAAAGAGGCGCATGAGCAGGCGCGAACCGACTCGGAACGTGCCTACCTCGACCGTAGAATTCAGGATCTGCAAGACCAGCTCTAGCAGATGATGCCGAGTTCCAAACGCGCCGACGAATCAGGGCACTTGATACTCGATCGCACCGATCGACCAGCTTCCATCGGCACCGGGTCGAGCATTGTCCTCGAGATCGGTCGCCAGCGCTGCATCGATTGCAGAGACATCGGTGCCGCCGGTCCTGATCTCTGCCGGAGTCGCCGGCAGGAGGCTAAAGTCACCCGCCAGGGCATCGGTGAAGACAGCTACCGCGATCTGATTGCCGGAAGCAGGTCCAGTGGAATCGGTCGAAGCCGCCGCATCGTTGAGTTCTGCTTCAGTGTCTATGACGCCGACTCCGGTTCCGTAGATCCGCGACAGAGTCCCTGACGGCTCGGAGAAGGCGTTGTTGCGGATCTCAATCGTATTGGTTCCGGTGGGTGGGTTGAAGCGAATCAGGTACTGCGACCCGCCGATCGCGGAGTCGGTGCCACGGGCGAAGAGGTTGTTCACGAGCACCAGATCGTCCACGCGAACACTCATACCAATGGTGTCGACGCTTGCGGCTCCAACGTCGCCGGTAAAAATCGTGTTGTTCACGAAGGTTGCGTCGACGTTTGCACTACTCGATTGTGTAAGGACGCCGATCACGGTCGAGCCGGACGTTGTGAGCGTTGGACCGGCAAACACATTGCCGTAGGCGACAATGCTCGCATTGTCAGCGTTTGGCGCGATGTAGGCGCCGTAGGCGATCCCTGTGGCCTAGTCGATCGTTCCCGACCAGAAGAGGTTGTTGATCGCAAGGAAGTCGCCGCCGGACTGGAAGTCGACGCCGATCCCGTAGCCGGTGTTTGACGGCGCGAGCGACCCAATCACTGTGTTCCCGACGAGCTCTACTGAGGCGGTGTCCTGAACGTAGAGCGCGCGGGCCTGGCTGTAGTCCTGGTCGATCATCCCCACGAGATAGCTCCCCTCAATTCGAGGATCACCTGAGGTCGGAACATAAACCGCCCAGCCACCATTCGGCGTCGCAAACCGAGACCGCTTCACGGTTGGAGCTGCAGCGCCGTTGATTCGAAGTGCCGCTCTAAAAGTCCCCGACTGGTCGGTCTCAACGTCGAGACCCTCGAATACAGTCGTCCGACTGATGGCCCCTGAAGGGTCGATGAGAAGCGCGACGTCTGCGGTCGATCGGATGAGTGTTGTTGGAGTGGGCGTGAGCGTCTGCGTCAGAAAGGAGGAATCAAAGCTCCCAAGAATCGATACCGCCTCTGAAACGGTAATCGTCTCAGTGGAGTTGTAGGTGCCACCGGCTACTGCAATGATCTGGCCTGAGGTGGCGACGGCAAGAGCCTCTTCGATCGTCGCAAAGGGCGCACCGAGGCTCCCATCTGCGACGCCGGGGTCTGCGTCGTCGTCAACGTACCAATCGGACACCACCGGCTCAACAGCGGGGTCGGGATCAGGCGTGGGATCCGGTCCCATCGCCGGGAAGCACCCGACCGTCACGATCGCGATCGTAATTACAAGAAGAAGAGGCAGCGGTGTGGTCCGACGTTCAAGCATGTTCGCTCCAAGATGTGATCTTCGGCCGAACGTATTCATCGGACGATCGTTCGGCAAGCAAAGGCTCCTTCTCGATGGAATCTTCATGGTGTAGGGTGCCCTCATGGCAATGTTCAAACGAGCGAAAGACATCAAGGTAGGCGTCATCGGGTATGGAGGCGCATTCAACATGGGTCGCAAGCATCTGGCTGAGATGAAGGCGGCTGGAATGAGCCCTGCGGCGGTCTGCGAACTCGACCCGGAACGCCTGAAGGTTGCGACCGAGGACTATCCGGGAATCAAGACCTACTCGACCGTCGCGTCGATGCTCAAGCAAAGCGACCTTGACCTCATAACAATCATCACCCCGCACAATACGCACGCAAAGCTCGCGCTCCAGTGTCTCAAGGCCGGAAAGAGTGTCTGCTGCGAGAAGCCTTTGGCGATCACAACGGCAGAGTGCGATGCGATGATTGCTGAGGCGAAAAAGCAGAAGGTGGTTCTCACGACCTACCACAATCGCCATTGGGACGGCTGCATCCTTGAGGCGGTCGACCGGATCAAACGAAAGAAGGCGATTGGCAAGGTCTACAAGGTCACAGCGCACATGGGCGGTCACAACCGGCCCAGAGATTGGTGGCGAACCAGCAAGACAATCTCCGGTGGCGTCACCTACGACTGGGGCGTGCACCTCCTCGAGTACTCGCTGCAAATCCTTGACGGCGGCATCAGCGAGGTCTCGGGCTTCTCGCATTCCGGATTCTGGAAGACGCCGTGGAAGGATGACACCATTGAGGACGAGGGTTCACTCATTGCACGCTTTGACGACGGTGCATGGCTCTCTCTCACCATCACGAGCATCGACACGCGAACTCGGCCCTACATCATCGAGTTCACAGGAACGAAGGGCACCTACCTCATGGGCATGAACGACTTCACGATCATCACCAACGAGGATGGAGTTGAGTCGACGATCAAGGGCGCAAATCGCGAGGGGCAGCAAGAGAAGTTCTACAAGAACCTTGCCCAGCACATGGTGAAGGACGCCGACCTCGTAATCACCGGAGAGTGGTCGAGACGCCCGATCCACATCCTCGATCTGGGGAACAAGAGTGCCCAGAGCGGGAAGACGATGAAGGCGAAGTACAAGTAAGCGCGAAATCCTGCCGGGCCGTGGCGCACATCCACTGCGCCGCGTCGCGCTTCAAGATCCTCCCAGACTACCGATGATACCCAAGACCCTGATCCACGGAGGAGACATCCACGAACTCACA
>JANQQY010000545.1 GCA_028284845.1 Spirochaetales bacterium | reverse complement strand
GGGCGCGCACGAGCGCGATGCTCCCTCATTCAGTTGCCGGCCGCGGCCCGGGCGTGACGAGACAATCTCCACCGGAAGGATCGACGTGGGGATCCGGCTCGAGCCGTTGTCGCCGTCTACGATGACGATTTCGGTCCGGTCGATGTTGGGGCATTGCGAGAGCACGCAGAGGAGGCGAACGATTTCGAACGGCTCTCGATAGACCGGAATCACAATCGAGAGGAGCGGTGTGCTACTCATTGGTCGGCGTCAAGAAGCTGTCGATCTCTGCCACGTACGATTTCATCGTCCGGTATGTTGCCTTGTTGGCCAGCGAACGCTCCGACAGCTCGTACTCCTCGATCGCCATAAAGACCCAACAGAAGGCTCGAAGCAGGATGGTCCGCTCGAGAACTCGCGTGTGTCGATCGAGTTCCTCGTAGGTTACCGGAGGACGAGCGAGCCGGTAGTAGCTCTGCAGGAACTCCTGGCGATCGGTCGGCGAAAAGCGAAAGTCGCTCTTCCAGAGCGTTGTTGTAGGCACGAGAAAGTGGCCCAGGTCTTGATACCGATAGCTCCAGACCGACTTCTCCCAGTCGACAAGGCGCACCAGAGATCCCTCGACCACAAAGTTGCCCGAGTTGACTTCGGTATTTGTTATGCAGGGTCGATCGGGAGAGAAGTCGTGATCGGCGAGGGGCCGCACGACCACGTCTTGGTAGGCCTGGATGATATCTCGTGTTCGTGAGTCGTAGTCAGGAGTCGCGGCAAGAATCCGTGCACATTCGTCGAGGATGTCTTGAACGGGATGATCCTGCCGTATCAAGGCGTCGGTTGCCGCCGACTCGGGAACCGAGTGGATTCCGGCGAAACACGCTGCGGCGCCGTCCAGGTCGCGCATGTAGTCGAGGGCTCTTCCCGGCAAGTACTCCATCAGCAGGTACCCGAGTTCAAACCGAGGGCTCGTCTCACAAACATGGTAGGCGGCAGGCGTCACCTTGCTCGGTTCTACCGCGCGTAGAACCTTGAACTCGTATGCGATCTGATGCTCAAGGTCGAGTTGCGTGCCGTGGTTGATCCGAAAGACATAGCGATCGTTCGCTGTTGAAACGAGATAGTTCTCGTTGTACTCGCCGGCGGCCAGAAAGCCGACTTCAAACGGCTCCGATATCCACGCTGATTGGAGAAGCTCCGAGTGCACCAGATCCGAACGGTCGGTCACGTCACAAGGCTATTGAGAGGAGGGGAGCTCTGCAACAGCTACTCGCCGTCACCCTCGAGCAGAAAGCGGAATTCGTCCTGGCTGACAATCGCCTGCGTGTCGGCCTCTGTATCTGGGGAGTCCATCGCGTTCTGAATGTCCGAGATGTCGTGTACGTGGCGCTCGTGAGCATCCCGAAACTTGGACGAGAAGGCATCGAGGTTGGCCTTCAGGTGAAAGTCTCCTTCGATAATCTCATGAAGCAAATCCGCGAAGTTACGCTTCGTCCGCATGAGTTCGTGCAGATGATCCTTCCGGTTGATCAGAAAGGTATTGACCCGGAGAGACTCGTAGATCTGTTCGAGAATACGGTCCACAAAAAAGACATCTTCAACGATTTTGTCGAGAAAGAAATCGGCATCTACTTCCAGCTTGAGACCGGATCGAAGGGTGCGGATCACAGTCGTTACGAAGAAGAGATTGTCGCCGTAGTTCACCCGCGTTGCCATCACTTCATCTTCGGCGGGCTACGCACACTCCTTGACGAAGCATAGGGTGGTTCCTATATTCACGAGAACCTCTTTACTATCGGCGAGTTCGCTCCGACCGATGGTCAAAGCCCACAAGGAGGATCCATGCGCACGTATGAAGCTATGTGCGTTCTACGCGTTGAGGACGAGGCGTTCCAGCGCGGCAAGGACGCCGTTCGTGCCGAATTGCAGAAGCTTGACGCCAATGTCGTCAAGGAAGAGGACATGGGCCAGCGCACGCTGGCATATCCCATCCAGAACGAGACTCAGGCACACTACTTCTACTTTGTCGTAGAGATGGAACCGGAGAAGGCTCATCAGGCCGAACAGGCTGTGAAGCTGTTCGACGAGCTCCTTCGGTTTATGATGGTACGACAGGAGCAGTAAATGGCCACCGACATCAACAGTGTCGTCCTCATTGGCAGATTGACCCGCGATGCCGAGTTGCGTTATTCGAACTCGGGTGCGGCCATCTGTGTCTTCTCCATCGCGAACTCCTACTCGCGAAAGCAGGGAGACAACTGGACTGAAGAGACCAACTTCTTTGACGCTGTTCTGATGGGCCGCCGGGCCGAAGCACTGCACAAGTACCTCGTGAAAGGAAAACAGATCGGAATCCAGGGCGAACTCCGCCAGAATCGCTGGGAGCAGGACGGCCAGCGCAGAAGCAAGGTTGAGATCTTTGTACAGGATCTCAATCTGCTCGGCGGTCGTGGCGATGGATCCGGCGGTTCGGGCGGCTACAGTGGAGGTTCGTCGTACGGCGCTGCGCCGCAGGCGGGCCAGGCCCAGGAGAGTGGCTTCTCGAATTCGGGAAGTGACTTTGAAGATGATGTCCCGTTTTAGTTGGGAGTGAGGAAGAGTATGTCAGACCAGGAACAGGAACGAGACGGCGGTCGCGGTTCAGACCGTGGCGGATATGACCGCGGCGGACGCGGCGAGGATAGAGGCGGTCGTGGTGACGATCGCGGAGGACGTGGGGGACGCGGCGGACGTGTCTACTTCCGGCGCAAGATTGACAAGATCAAGGCGCAGAACCTCACGATCGATTACAAGCGCCCGGACATTCTCCGACGCTTTGTTACGGAGAAGGGCAAGATCCTTCCGCGCCGGATTACCGGCACGTCGGCGAAGAATCAGCGCCGCTTGATTCGAGAGATCAAGAAAGCACGAGCATTGGCGCTTCTGCCAATGGGTTGATATGGAACTGGACAGCCCTCGAGCATACTGGATCGACGTTATTGGCCTTGGCCTTGCGTCCGTTCTGATGTTCCGATTTGGGCTGTTGAGATTGCTCTTCCTTGTCCCGATCCAGCTGGTGTGGATTCGGCGAGGAGAGCAGGCGGCGATCTCCTCGTCAGCGGTGACGCTCCTTGGGATCGCAGCTGCGTCAGCGGCATCAGTGATGCAGGTTTCTGCGGTCGCGGGCGGAGCACGAGCTCTGGTAGTGCTGGACGTGGTCTTCGTGCTTGCGATGCTTGCGGGGCTATTCACGATGAACAGCCCGCGTGTCCGAGTTCAAGTGGGAGAGGGTTCGCGAGAGCTGACGACTGCGGAGCGAGCGATCGCGACGGTCCTGCTTGGAGCAGCCCTGCTCGGGCCGGTGTTGCTGTGGATTTCCAGGGGAGCGACAGCGGATCAGCTTATTGCTGTGCAGGTTGAGCTGATCCGTCCCTTGCTTGAAGCAACCGGAGCGACGACTGACGAGGTCTGGGCGCTCACAGAGCTCGTGGTTGGGGCGATTTTGAGCGGCGTTCTGTTCGGGTTTCTGCTGCTTGTCGCGGCTAACTGGTGGGTTGGAATGTTGGTTGCATTCCGTACTCGTTTACGACTTCCAGCCGGGAATCCGGTGATGGAGCGGCTGTCGAGTTACGCCCCGGCACAGTTTGTCTTGCCGGCCTGGTTTGTCTGGGCGCTGATAGTCGCATGGGCGGGGGTGCTAGGGTCGATCGTTTTCGACTTCCAAGGGCTCTCATACGTCTTTTGGAATGCGGGATTCGTGACGCTCGCATTGTACGCGATGCAAGGGATTTCGATACTCTTGCATTTTGCAGAGCGACGGAAACTGGCGCGCGGCACACGAATGATGTTCGCCGCGGGGCTTGTCCTGGGGCTGCTGATTCCAGGGCTGAATATTGTGATTGGACTCGGGCTACCAGGACTTGGTGTCTCCGAGATGTGGGTGGATTTTCACCGCCTGAAAGGGAGCGAAGAGACGTGAAGGTAATACTCAATCAGGACATTCCAAACCTCGGAGAAGAGGGCGATATCAAGGACGTTGCGCGGGGCTATGCGCGTAACTTCCTCATTCCCAGGAAACTGGTGATGCCGTACTCGCGTGAGTCGATGGCCATCTTTGCGTCCCGCAAGGAGGCGATTGAAGCCAGGCGGGAAGAGAAGCGAAAGAGCGCTCTTGACATCAAGACTCGTCTTGAGAGCGAGCCGCTTGAAATCAAGATGCCCGCCGGCGACCGGGGCCGACTCTTTGGATCGGTCACGAGCGCAAACATCGCCGACGCCCTCGCCGCGAAGGGAATCGAAGTTGAGCGTCGCCGAATCGACGTACCGGATAAGACAATCAAGAGCGTGGGCACCGTCTACGTTCGTGTTCGGCTGTATGGTGAAGAGGAAGCGGAGCTCCGCGTTGAGGTAGCGGCCTCCGGTGCGGCACCAGCCGCGACTGAATCATCCTCTGCCGCTGACGCTCCGGCGGACACTGCAACGCCGGACGAGGCGCCTGAAGTCGAGGCTGCGAGCGAGTCGACCGAATCGATCAGCGAAGAGGCTGGCGAGCCGTCCGACGAGAGCGCGACCGAAGAGAGCGACGAGTAGCCATCCAACGTGTCGGATGGGGCTCTTCGCGACAAAGTCCCTCCTCACAACAACGAGGCCGAGATCGCGACCCTCGGGGCGATCTTGCTCGACCCCGAGGCGATCGGCCGAGTTCTTGAGTTCCTCAGACCGTCCGACTTCTATCGATCGGCACATGCAAAAGTCTTCACGTCGATTATTGGTCTCTGGGAACGAAGCGAGGCCATCGATCTCATCACGCTCACCGATGCTTTAAAAGCATCAGAGGACCTCGACATCGTTGGTGGTCCCGCCTATATCTCGTCTTTGACATCAAGCGTACCCACGAGCGCAAACGTTGAGTACTACGCCCAGATTGTCCGAGAGACGAGCATTCGCCGACAGCTCCTGAAAGCCGCCAATGAGACGATCGCAGAGGCGATGCAGCAGGGCGGCAGCAGCCGAGAGGTTGTGGAAGAAGCTGAACGCCGAATCTTCGAGATCTCCGAGGGCCAACAGACAAGCGGATTCAAGCAGGCGCGTGAGATCGTGAAACACACCGTGGAGGCGATCGAGAAACTCTACCGCACGAGGGAGGATTACACCGGGATCCCTTCCGGATTTCCTGCTCTCGACAAGATGCTCAGCGGTTTTCAGAATTCCGAGTTTATCATCATTGGAGCACGACCCTCCGTTGGGAAGACCGCTCTTGCCCTCACGATGGCGGGCAACATAGCCATTCACCGTGGCATAAAGACCGGATTCTTTTCCCTTGAGATGTCGGACATGGCGATCATGCAGCGCCTGATTGCCAGCGAGGCACGGATTGGGAGCCAGAAGATCCGAACCGGAATGCTCCGTCCGGCCGACTTCAAGAACCTCACCGACGCCGCGGGTTCAATCTATGAGGCACCCCTCTGGATCAGCGATACACCGGGGATGCGTCTTCTCGATCTCCGTGCGCAGGCGAGGAGGATGAAAAGCCAGCTCGGCATCCAGATCATCTTTGTGGACTACATCAGTCTCATCAACAACGAGCATGCCGACTTGCCGCGTCATGAGCAGATCGCCGAGATTTCCCGTTCGCTCAAGGGTCTCGCGCGGGAACTTAGTATCCCAGTCGTAGCGCTCAGCCAGGTTACGCGTGACTCCGAAGGCAAACGACCGACTCTTGCAAACATTCGTGAGTCGGGGTCGATCGAACAGGATGCGGACGTGGTAATCTTCTTGCATCGTAACCGGGGCGAGTCTGCGGAAGATCCGGAGCACGCCAACAACGTAGAGACCGAGTTGATCGTGGCGAAACAGCGCAACGGTCCCGTGGGTACCGTTCGAATCGCATTCGTGCCACGCTACACTCGGTTTGAGTCGTTGTCAGAGGACATCTCGTAGGGAGGCAGCATGGCTCTTGCTGATCAATACAACTTTGAAGATCTGGTGAACGAGTCCGAGAGGCTTGTTCTGGACGAACTGGAACAGCAGATCTCTGCTGTTGAGCTTGACGAGCCGATTGCGGAAGATCTCATTCTTGACATCGCGGCGCTTGCATTGAATCGAGTCCAGCCGCGCTATCGCGTAAATCTCCTTGGGCGGCTGTACGCGCAGCACATCACGGATGAGGAGAGCACTGTCATCCGGACCGCTGTTGCGGAGGCTATCGACAAGGTCCTTGGAGGGGGATGAGGACGGTAGCTATCGGCGGGCCCGTCGCTACGGTCGGAACGGGATTGCGACTCTGAAGTCTGCGAGTCTCTGTCGAGATCCAGGGGCCGTCCGAAAGGAGAGATTGCTCTCGACGCTCCGGGAGCTCGCGACGAATGCCCCGTTATCTGCCATCGCAATCCAGCCCTCGTCGAAGACGTAGAGATCCGCGAGATGTGCACCTGAGGTCGCATCCCACATCGTGGCGGTGCCGTCCGAGTTAACGGCGACGACGACCATGCCGTCAGCAGCGATGCGTTCCGGAAAGCGGTCGGTCGATTCGAACGGTAATCGGCGTGAATCGGTGAACCGAGTCACCGGAGCCTCACCGAGCGTTGTGAGGACGCCCTCTGCCCGGCCGTCCCATACAAGATCACCGGAGATACTTCGACCGTCGTCCTCAAAGAGCGGAGTCTCTTGCCTGAGTCCACGCCCCTCGAGCCGACGGAGTCG
>JANQQY010000544.1 GCA_028284845.1 Spirochaetales bacterium | reverse complement strand
CTGATCCGAAGTACTCGGGACGAGCGGGTGTGAAGTACTCGATCAGCTCGCTTCGCTCAAGGCACTCGGCACCGTGCACTTGGTTCGATTCAAAGAGGTATCCATGCCCGGAGGTCGCGACGAACTCCACGCGCTCCCCGTCAACGTACTTGAAGAACCGTACCTTGCCGGAGATCACGTAGCCGTTCTGCACCGCCACATGCTCGTGCTGAGGAACCTGTGCCCCCTGTTCGAAGATGAAGTGGCAGAGCATCGAGTCGTCGTTGTAGGTGAGCGTCTTGCGAATGATTCCGGGGAACACCTCCTCCGGTGTCACTGAGCCTGTTGCTGCGTTGCTCCGCATCTTCATCGTGCTTCTCCTTCGCGTTCCTTGGTCACCGCTCGTCTCAGTTCATTCCATCCGTCAACGAACATCGATCGGAAGAGCTCTACCGGTCCATAGGTCTCGAACTCGTGAACCGCGAGGGCAACTTCACCGATCGCGCGATCAAACGCCGGCACTGCCGCTGCCAGCTGCTCGATATCCCCCTCGTCGTGCTCGATCGCGATTCGCTCCTCGATTGGCGAATCATCCCGAATGAGCTCCTCCGCCATGCCCTTCCAATTGATCGTAACGTGCAGCGCCCCTCCAACGAGCTCGGTGAAGTGACGACGCTCTCGTGCGCCGCCGCCGAGGAGTATCCCCGGATACTCCCGCTCACGGTAGAGCGCATAGAGTTTGCGTGCCACGATCGTTCCGGCATTCGCGATCAGCGTCCCGTCCAATGCGACGTCGTTCTCGCGCGACCAGGCCGCTACGTACTCGTCAAAGATCCCGGTGATATGAGTCACGAAGTAGGCCGGCCCGGCGGAAGCGTTCGAGACGATCTTTCGGTAGAGTTCGGCCGCGTAGACGGCCTGAGAGATCGCCATCACCTCGGTCACGATGACGGGTATCGATTCTGCCAACAGTGTCTCGATTGCCTCAAAGCCGGCGGCGGTCGCCGGGACCTTGGCGATCCCGTTCGGGCAGCGCTGAATGAGGTTCCGGGCATCGCTCACGATTCTTGCCGCGTCGTGATCGGTGTGCGGGTTGCTCTGCAACGATACGAAGCCCTCGTGCCCCTCCGATTGGCGGTGCAACTCCGCAAACGGCTCGGCGGTGCGTCCGACAAGTTCGAGCTGTACCTGCTCGGCGGCTCGCTCATCGTCCTCGTATTGGGCGATCGCATCCGCGATGATGCCTTGAACCTCGTCTCCCATCTCCGGGTGTTCGAGCATCTTGGCCGTGTACGAGGGATTGGTGGTGCAGGCGATTGCTCCTGCGTCGATCGCGAGACGAGCTTCAGTGTGGGTGGGATTGTTGATCCACAGCCGCGTGGGTGTTGTTTCCGTCAGGCGCCTAAAGTAGCTCATTCTCTGCCTTCCCCTTGTTCACGAGCCGCCCACTCGGGCGCGGTTCTATGTGTTCCTTCACGTATCGTGCGGTTTCCAAGAGCGAATCAAGATCGACGCCGGTCTGAACTCCCTCGGACTCAAACATGTTGACCAAGTCCTCGGTCGCGAGATTACCCGATGCACCGGGAGCAAAGGGGCATCCGCCAAGGCCGGCGACGCTCGTCTCATAGTCGGTGAATCCCATTGTCGCAGCGATGTAGTAGTCGAGCATCGCCATGCCGTCCGTGTCGTGAAAGTGGAGTACAAAGGGGTGATCCGGAAAGCGACCCCGCACCGCGCGAAGAACCTCGCGCGTCTGATCCGGTGTCGCATTGCCGAGCGTG
>JANQQY010000538.1 GCA_028284845.1 Spirochaetales bacterium | reverse complement strand
GAAGCATCTCTCGTCTTGAGAACGACGACGTGTGCAGAGCGTAGACGAAGACCGGGTAGTGGTACTCCTCGATCTCTCCTCCCGTTTTGGTCTCATCAGCGATCGCTGCTGCGGCCTCCTCGACTACAGACGGCAGGGTAACGTCGAGCGAGTGGAGCAGGCCGACGATCGCGAGGAGTCGCGTTCGGTCCGGCCCGGCCCACCACGGCTGATGCGGGTGCCGCTCAAATCCATCGGGTGGATGGGGAACCTCCCCGCTCTTCCGGCAGCTCTCCTCAACCCAGCCGACAACGCGCTCTGCGATCTCAGCCGGAATGTTACCGGCAAGGGAGTAGCAGTAGAGCGCACTCTCCGTCGCGATTCCCGTGCTGAGCGGAGTCTGAATATCCGGTTCCAGTCCGTGCCCAAAACCGCCGTCCTTGTTCTGATAGGGTGCAAGGGCGGCGTAGACCCACTCTTCCGGTTCGCCGTCAAAGAGATGGCTGAACAAGGCACGATCTACGAGCCGGCCGCCATAGCCGAACACGCCGCCTCTCACGGCCTCAATCGCTTCACCGAGCGTCATTCGCCCCCCCATCGTTCGAACCATGCTCGCTTCCCAAAGCCGCGACGTGTGTTCTGAGTCACAGGCTCGGCAGGAACACCGACCGGTAGAATGACGCGCACCTCTCGATCGTCAGGAATGCCGAGTTCGGCGGCGATGCGGGCGGCTATGTTCTCTCTTCTCAGTGCCCCGTCGATCCAGACGCTCGCGTATCCGAGCGCCGTCGCCGCGAGCAGCATGTTCTCCACAGCGGCCGCATAGTCCTCGACCCCGAACGAGTTCTCCTTGGTCGCCGTGGCTCCCGGATCCATCACCACCACGATGATCGCCTGAGCCGTGTTCAGCACCGGCCGTGACCCGGCGATCTCCGCGACCCGAGCCCGTTGATCCGGGTCTGTGACGACGACAAACGAGGTCGACTGCCCGTTGTACCCGCTTGGTGCTCGAATGCCCGCGTCTACAATCCGTTCAAGATCTGCGTGCGGAACAGGAGCGTCGGTAAACGCCTTTCGATAGCTCCCTCGCGCCTTGATCACTTCAAAGAATTTCATGGCGCTAGAGCTCGAAGGAGCCGTCGATGCCAATCGAGAACCCACCCATCCGGGCCTTGAGTTCTTCCGAGAAGCTCTCGCCTTGAACGGTGCCGCCTCCGATCGTCACGTCCGAGTAGCTGCCGTCCAGTGTTACCTCACTCCGAACGAGGCGATAGGTGACGTTGAGGTCGACGCTGATCTGTCCAATGTTAACCCCAATGCCGGCGCCGGCCTGCCATCCCCAGCCGAACTGTCCCCCGTCGATGTTCACCGATTCTTCAAAGCTATAGAGGTGATTTGCGGGAGCGATGTCGTTCTCAATATTCTTCGTGAGCGGCCGGAGGGTCATGTTCCAGACTCCGTTTATGCCGGCAAAGGCGTCGACGTAGAGAACTCCCAGCGGAAGCCGAGCCTTGAGCATGAGGAACGCGAGCGCCGTGTCCGCGTAGAACCACGGCGAGTCGCCTACGGTGCCATCGATCTCCGGCATCAAGCCGTAGACCTGAGCGAAGGCGAGTCCAAACGGAGCGCTGATGATCTCCCCAAAACCGATGCTGCTCCCCAGCGCCGACTCCACTCCAAGGCTCCCTTCGTTCTGCTGGTACATCGACTCGGGCACCCAGAACGACAATCCACCGCCCACGCTCTGAGCCGAACTCGCCGCCGCGATCATGGCTACGAGCAGCACCACTACGGCACTTCGTTTCATTTCGTCCTCCCTGCCTTTCGGCGTAGCGACATGGTATCAGACGCTTCGCGAATGCAGAATCGGTTGTGCGATCCGGCTCTTTTGACAGAGGCAGGGCGGTTGGGTAGCGTCACCCCGTGGTCCTCGACATCCTCGTACCAACCGGACGCCTTCTGCTGGCAACCCTCGCCGGCTACGCCCTGTTCCAGATTCCCTGGTTCTCGCGAAAGCTGACAAAGCCGTTTGTCACGGTGATCATCAATGTCGTCTTCCCCCTCTACTTCATCCACTCCCTTCCATCCCAGTGGGCCGACGGGATCGCGGCCGGCTGGCAGTGGATGGCGATCTTCTTCGTGCTCTACCTCGTCTTCTTCGCGATCCAATACGCTCTCGCCCGGCTCCTCGTCAACCGCGCGCCGCTTCTTCGCTCCGAACACCCCAACGAGCTTGTCGTCCTGTTCGCGATGCAGAACGCAGGGTACATCCCCATTCCGATCGTGGCTGCGCTCGCCCCTCCAGCCGTATCTGTCTACATGTCGTTCTACACGATG
>JANQQY010000536.1 GCA_028284845.1 Spirochaetales bacterium | reverse complement strand
GGAGGCTGCGATACTCACACTCCTTGGTGGCACGGTGTTTGTGAGCGAGGAGGGCGACCCCATCGACCTCTCCCAGGCGGTGCTCCTCACCAGTGACGTGGTGACCCAGTATGGAATTATTCGTGGGTTCGAGAGCACGGTCCGGGAAACACTCCAACTCGATCTCTTCAGCATCCGAACACAGCTCTTTCAGAACCTTCTTCGCGGCGTGATCGATCAGAACGCCGATCTGCCCCTTGACAGCCAGACACCCTCTCTTGGACAGTACCTCGACAATACAACGCTCTTTATGGGCAAATATCTGGGAACCGATCTCTTCCTTGAGTTGCTCGTCCAGATGCGAGCGATGGAACAGGATGAGGCCGGGACTCAGAGTCTGACAGGGATTGAAGTGGAGTCTGAACTTGGGCTCGAGCTACAGACACCGTTTTTCCTGCTCGAGTGGTCTTTCTTCCCGCGGGACCCAAGCACACTCTTCCTGTCCGACAATACGGTCAGCTTCTCATGGGAATACACGTACTAGCGGGTATATTGATGCTTCAGGAGACATAATGCGACGAACTCTGCCGATTCTTCTGCTTCTCCTCGCCGTCAGCACGTTCGCTCAGGACGGGCCCTGGTACGTCGGGCAGACCATTCGAGACATCCGCTTTGTTGGCCTCTCGTCGGTCTCAGACGAGGACCTTGATCCGATTGTTGAACCATACATAGATCAACCGTTCACCGACCGAGGCTTTCAGGAACTCCAGCGACGACTCTACGCGCTCGACTTCTTCACGAGCGTTCTTCCTGAGGCGGTCCGCCCGGAATCGGGAGATGGGGTGATTATCCGATTCACCGTTGAAGAGCGGCCCACGATCGATGCGGTGGAGTTTGTCGGCAATCGTCGCGTGCGAACTACCGACCTTCGAAGCGAAGTGCTACTGACCGAGGGCGACATGATCACCCTGGCTCGCCGGCAACTCGACGAACAGGCAATCATCAATCTCTACCTGGAACGTGGGTATCCTGACGTTGATGTGACCAGTCGTGTGGAGACCGACGATGCCGGCGTGCAGACCGAGACCCGATTGGTGTTCACGATCAGCGAAGGGCGGCAGGTAACCGTTCGGGAGATCAACTTCTCAGGCAACACCTTCGCCTCCGCGTCAACGCTTCGTGGCCAGATGGACACCAAGCAACAGAGCATCTTCAACTCCGGCGTCTACCAGGACAGGACGCTTGAAGAGGATCAGATCCGAATCACGGACTACTACCGTGAACGTGGATACATCGATGCACAGGTCGTAGACGTCGTCCAGGAAACCGAACGGGACGAAGAGGCCGACCGCACCTTTCTTATCATCACCGTCTACATCGAGGAGGGCGACCAGTACAGCCTCTCCGGCATCACCTTCGAGGGCAATTCAATCTTTGATGACGAACAGCTTCGCGAGCTTGTTCGGGTGCGAGACGAGGCGCTTCTGAACGCACTTCGACTCCAAGAGGGCCTTGGAGCAGTTCAGGATCTCTACTACCAGAGCGGCTATATCTTCAACGGGTTCAACATCACAGAAGAGCGTGACGAGGAAGCGCTGACGATTGGCGTGACAATGCAAATCGTTGAGCAACCACGCGCGCACATTGAGAACATCGCGATCAGGGGAAACGACAAGACCGCTGACGAGGTTATTCTTCGGGAGATCCCGCTCCAAGTGGGCGACGTATTCAGCGTCTCAAGAATCCGCGAAGGCATTCAGAACCTGAACAACCTTCAATACTTCACGGCCATCAATCCGGAAACCCCCATCGGTACCGCGGACGGCCTCATGGAACTGATCCTGAACGTAGAAGAAGCGCAGACGGCGGATATTCAGTTTGGTGTGGCGTTCGGCGGTAGCTCCGAGTTTCCCATCTCCGCTCAGATCGGATGGCAGGATCGAAACTTCCGCGGGCAGGGTCAGACGCTCGGTGCGCAAGGTCAGTTCTCGCCGTTTGAGCAGTCGGTCTCGGTCAACTTTCTCGAGCGATGGTTTACCGGCAGGCGATGGTCGCTTGGCGCAGATGTCAGCTTCAACCGTGCGTTGCGCAGCGGCATTCCCCAGGACATCCTCCTGCCGATCTTCGCCGGCGACGAGATCAACGCTGTGCCGGACCCGTTTCTTGGCTACTACGTCTTCCGCCAGGACGGTACCGAGTATCCCGAAGGAAGCGGTACGACCTACGATGCGGGTGATATCTTCCCAGGCTCCGTAACAGAGAGTGCGATTGAGACCTACGACCTTGTGACCGACTACCAGTTCGCCTTGCTCAACAATGAGGGCATTCCGGACCAGTACGAGATGAACTACACGGAGTGGAGCATCGGGATTGGTGCGAACACCGGCTACCGGTTCCGAACACCGCTCGGCAACCTCAACCTCTCGACCAGTCTGCGTTCCACGCTCAACTACATCGACTACGATCCCACGCAGTTCCGCGCCTTTGATCCAGAGCTACGGGACAGTAACCGCGACTTCCAATTGATCAATCGATGGGGGCTCACCGGAACCCTCGACCGCCGCCGCGGACAAGTGCTTAGTCCGGAGTCGGGATACATCTTCAGCCAGAGTGTTGCATTCACCGGTGGATTCCTGCTCGGAGATCGTCACTTCATCCGCACCGACTCCACCGGCGAAGCCTACTTCACGCTCTGGGATGTGCCGGTATTCGATTGGTGGTCGTGGAAAACCGTGCTGGCCCTGCATTCGGACATCTCGTTCGTCCTTCCCACGTTCTGGGTACCGGCCGCGTATCGAGATGAAGAACAGCCGGTCGCCGGTGGCGATCTGCTGGCAACCAATCAGATGTTCATCGCGCGCGGTTGGGATCCGATCACCGGAGGCGAAGCGCTCTGGAACAACTGGATTGAGCTTCGCTCCCCAATCGTGGAACAGATTCTCTGGTTGGATTCGTTCTTCGACGCAGTCGCCATCTATGATGACCCGTCCCAGATCGGATCGACCGGGATCAACAACATGATGTTTGGATTTGGAGCCGGATTGCGATTCACGATCCCGCAGTTCCCCATTCGGGTCTATCTTGCAAAGAGATTCCGCGTGAACTCAGACGGCACCGTCGACTGGCAGCAAGGAGAGTTGTTCAATTCCGACAACGACGCGACCGGCGGACTCGACTTTGTTTTCTCGATTGGGGCGAATCTCTTTTAGGAGTCTCCATGAGTAAAAAGCGAACACACCTGGCTCTCGGCCTTGGCCTTCTTGTACTCGCGTTTGCAGGCGCCGAGCAACTCACTACCGTTGCGGTGTTCAATCTGGAACGAGTGCAACTGGATTACTATCAGGACTCGGCACTCTTTCAGGAGTATCTCGACGCGCGGCAGGAGTATCGCGATCAGCTCGCTCGGTTCGAGGCGAACCTGCAAGACTTCCAGACGCGCCGTGCAAACGCCCTCGATCGAAACGACGCCCGGACGGCGCAGCGACTCCGAGAAGACATTGAGGCGATCGAGGCAGATATTCTGGCGATTCGTGAACGGTGGCTCGCACAGGAACCCGCACTGAGAGAGGCGCTCCAGGGCGATGACTTTGTGATTGCACTCTACGACGTCGTTGAGTTTGTCGCCGAGGACAATGGGTTCACGATAGTGCTCGAAGAGACGCTGCTTGGCGATGGACTCTTCTGGTACAACCCGGAGGTGGTCGACATCACAGAGGAGATTGTGGCCGAGCTGCTCAGACGCGGCCGCTAATGCCAGAACTCACTCCGATGATGCGGCAGTATGTCCGCATCAAGGAAGAACACCCTGACGCAATCCTCTTCTTCAGGCTCGGGGACTTCTACGAGATGTTCAGGACCGACGCACAGGAGGCGTCGCGAATCCTCGGCCTGACGCTGACGAGCCGGCAAGGGGTGCCCATGTGCGGGGTACCCCACCATTCAGCCACGCGCTATATCGCGCGGCTGATCGAAGAGGGAAGACGCGTGGCGATCTGCGAGCAGGTCTCGCTCCCGGACGGCAAGGGGCTTGCGGACCGGCAGGTCGTCGAAGTCATCACGCCCGGAACCGTAACAAGAGAAGACTACCTCCCGGACAGCAACAACTTTATCGTTTCCATCGCACGAGACTCGAGCGGTAGCTACCTCGCATTCCTTGACGTTTCTACCGGCGAAATGGGGCTCTCAAACCTCTCCCGGGAGTCCGGCTGGGCATCACTTCGACGTGAGCTCGCAAGACTCGAACCGCGCGAGGCGCTCGTCCAGCATTCGCTCCTTGCGGACGACGAACTTGCTCGAATTCTTGACTCCGCTAACCCGGTCCGAACCGAGTATCAGGATTGGGAGTACGATCTGGCCGCCGCGCGCACCGCCCTAACGACCACTCTCGGCGTGTCAAATCTCAAATCCTTTGGAATCGACGAGCAATCTCATCTCCCGCTTCCGGCAGGTGTCTTGCTTACCTATGTCAGAGAAACAACTCGCGCGCCTCTGCGCCATATTCTTGCCCTGACCGTCTCGCATCAGGAAACAAACGTCGGACTGGATGAGAACACGATCCGGAACCTCGAACTCGTGGCGAACATGCACGACGGCTCCACGCGATACACCCTGCTTGAGACACTGCGAGACACACGAACCACAATGGGCGCGCGAATGCTCCGCCGATGGATCCTCTCTCCGCTCAGCGACAGATCGAGCATCGTTTCACGACAAGAGGAGGTTGCGCGGCTCAAGGGCGATCAAGCGCTTCTCACGGCTGTCCGTCGCGAGCTCTCCGGAATACTCGATCTTGAACGGCTCACCGCGCGCCTCAGCCAAGGGAGGGCGCACGCAAAGGATCTGGTAGCCATCCGATCGACGATCAGCGCTTCCGAACGCATTCGGGCCGAGTTCGACGGCATCAAAACCAGTGGACTCTCATTCCTCCAGGAGTATGCCGGGGAGAGGAGCCAACGACTGAGCGAATTGGCCGATCTGCTCGACAGCGCCCTCGTTGATGAGCCGGCAACGGTATTGAGCGAAGGGCGTGTCATCCGATCCGGATTTGACCCGGATCTCGATCGGCTCAGAACTCTGCACGAGGGAAGCCGTCAGGTACTGGAGGAGTATGTAGAGTCCGAGCGGGAGCGGACCGGCATCACGACGCTGCGTGTTCGGCAGAACCGAGTCCTTGGACACTTCCTCGAGTTGGGCAAGTCGGCCGCATCTCGCGTACCGTCGGACTTCGTGCGACGCCAGAGCCTGGCA
>JANQQY010000494.1 GCA_028284845.1 Spirochaetales bacterium | reverse complement strand
GCAGTCACCAGGATGGCCACCGGGAGAGAGGCAATGATCGCGTTAGGCTCAACGGCGCCGACCACCGCCCAGAAGCCAAGTGTGACCAGCGCCGGCCCCATAAAGACAAAGACCGCAAGATCGCCGAGCGCGCGATACTTCAGACTGAACCTGATCCCGGTGTAGAAGTAGGCCCCGGCAACGCCAGCAAAGGCGATCGCCAGATAGAACGGTCCGCGGAGCAGTGCGATGGTCGCACCTATCAGGGAGCCGATCACAAAGTAGAGCCGACCTGAACGCAGCATAAACTCAGGCGATACCAGTCCGCGCGTGAGCACGTGGGTCGGATCAGGATCGCCCGGCTTGTCTACGCCTTTGGTGAAGTCGTAGTAGTCGTTTAAAACGTTGGTTCCCGCATGGAAGAGGAGCGCGGCAACCGTAAACGGGATCAGTGTCCACCAATCGCCCCGAGCAGCGATCTGGGTTTGCGGAGCAAGAGAGACAGCTGCAAGGGCTGCGGCGAGCCCCACCGGAATAATGGTCGCCGTGAACGAGAACGCCCGAAGAGAGATCCACCAATGCCGGACGCTTGTCATCTCGCCTCCGAATGTGGTGACGCTACGAGAGGCGCGGGCAACCTGCGAAGTCGCAGAGCGGTGGAGTAGAAGCGTCGGGCTTTCCCGCCGCCAAAATGGCGGAACCCACACATGAGGTAGTGGGTCCGAAGTGCGAACCGTCCCCGTAATGGGATCTTCCCAAGGGCACGCCCCGCCGTCGCATCCCCCAGGGGCAGCACGTATCCAAGGTCGAATGGTGAGAACGGGCGCGCTCCTTTCCTGCTCAAATGAGCCGCAAGATTTCGCCCTGCCTGCCGCCCCGAGTAGAAGGCGAAGTTCACAGCCCTCCGGAGCACCCTATCGCCATCACGGAGCGCCGCCAGATCGCCGGCGACACATACCTCCGGATAGGAGGGAAGCTGGAGCGTCTCCTCAACCTCAATACGGCCGTCGCGCGTGAGATTCACCTCCGGCTCCAGATTGAGCCGCACCGCTCGCATGCCGGCCAACCAACAGACGATCACTCGATCCAGGACCGTTCCGTCGCTCAAGGTGGCGGAGCAGAGGTCGGGAGCCCCGGGTAGCGGCGCGAGCCGAGTAACGGTTGTGCCACCCTTGACATAAACGCCACGCGCAGCGAGCACCTCACGGGCGGCCTCACGTTCTCTTCGGTCCAGCATGGGGAGAAGCTCGGTCGCAGCGTCGACGACGGTGATTGGTACCGATCTGCCGGGTGTCCCGTCGTCCACGGCTATAGCAATCTCGAGACCGGTGTAGCCGGCACCGATCACGAGGAGACCAACATCGGGCGCGGTCACCTGCCGTTCGAGCGCTCGGCGAAGTTCTTGTGTCGCCGATAGGGAGTGAGCCGTAAAGACACGAACCGACTCAAATGCCGTCGGCACGTCGTTCGGAATCGACCCGGCAGCGAGAATCAAGCCGTCGTAGTGGTAGGTCTCGTTTCTCCCAACGAGCTCTCGCTGGGCGAGACGGACTCCTCGAATCTCATCAACGACGATTGCCACCTTCGGCCCAAGGACATCAGAGAGTGGTCTCGTGAGTTCAGGTTTGTTCAGCCGCCCGGATATCAGGTCCGGAAGCGCCGGGACCATCGTGGCAACATCCGCCGATGTGTAGACCACCAACTCCGCGTTCGGCAGCTTGCGTTGGATCGCTCGTGCGGCCTGAATACCGGCAAATCCGGCACCCACCACCGCAACAGTGGGGTGCTTCATACTCGCCGAAAGTAACTGTGTAAGCACGGCGGGGCAATAAAATGGAGATTCTGGATGCACCCGGAGTGTACCTTACCAATCCTCTTAGCTATTGCTGCTCGGGCGACAGTTCAGATAAACTAACATTGTTAGAATGCTCAAGCATTCAGACGCTTACCAACCAGCGAGGAGTCTCATTTTGAGTACCGTGATAGATAGACAGACCGACCCAACCCCTGACGTACTGCCCTACTGGAACGGGTTTCGCAAAGGATGGTGGAAGGACAGAATCGATGTCCGTGACTTCATCCAGAAGAACTACGCCCCGTATGTCGGGGACGATCACTTCCTTGCCGGTCCCACTGAGACGACAAAGGAACTCTGGAGTCAGACCCGTGGGCTCATCCACGAGGAAGGCAAAAGGGGGGGAACGCTCGACGTTGATACCGCCACCGTTGGAAGCATCACTTCTCACGGGCCCGGCTACATCAACCAGGAGCTTGAGCAGGTCGTGGGCCTTCAGACCGACGCTCCCCTCAAGCGATCGGTCATGCCGTACGGCGGAATCCGGGTGGTCGAAGCCGCCTGCAAAGCGTACGGCTACGAGTTGGATCCCACGATTCAAGAGGTGTTTCACACCTACCGCAAGACTCACAACGACGGCGTCTTTGATGCCTACACGCCCGAGATGAAGGCGGCGCGGAAGGCGGGCATCATCACCGGACTCCCTGACGCATACGGACGCGGGCGAATCATCGGCGATTACCGCCGGGTTGCGCTCTACGGTGTCGATCGGCTGATCACGGACAAGCGGGAGCAGCTCGAGAGCCTTGAGGTTGGAGCGCTCGATGAGGAGGCGATCCGCTCCCGCGAAGAGGTCGCAGAACAGATCGACGCGCTCCAAGAGCTCGTGGAGATGGCCGAGAGTCACGGTTTTGACATTCGACAGCCGGCGGTAAACGCTCGCGAGGCGTTCCAATGGACCTACTTCGCCTACCTTGGCGCGATCAAGGAGCAGAACGGCGCGGCCATGAGCCTTGGTCGAGTCGCCACCTTCCTGGATGTCTACGTGGAACGCGATCTTGCGACCGGTGTCTTGAGGGAGGCCGAGGCGCAGGAGCTGGTCGACCACTTTGTGATGAAGCTCCGGTTGGTCCGATTCCTTCGGACGCCCGAGTACAACCAGCTCTTCTCAGGAGATCCAACCTGGGTCACCGAGGTGATTGGAGGGATGGGGACCGACGGGCGGACGCTCGTTACCAAGAACAGCTTCCGATTCCTACAGACCCTCTACAATCTTGGTCCGGCACCTGAACCAAACCTGACGGTCCTCTGGGCACAGGCCTTGCCCGACGGGTTCAAGGAGTTCTGCGCCAAGGTCTCGGTCGACACGTCGAGCATCCAATACGAGAGCGACGATCTCATGCGCGCCTACTGGGGAGACGACTACGGCATTGCCTGCTGTGTCTCCGCCATGAGAATCGGGAAGCAGATGCAGTTCTTTGGCGCGCGATGCAACCTCGCGAAGGCGCTCCTCTACGCGATCAACGGTGGCCGCGACGAGATTCAGGGCATTCAGGTGGGACCGCGATTCGAACCGATTCGCGCCGAGGTCCTCGACTACGACGAAGTGATGAAGAAGTTCGACTTCTTCCTCGACTGGATCGCGCAGCTCTACGTCAATGCGCTGAACGTCATTCACTACATGCACGACAAGTACAGCTACGAGCGGCTGCAGATGGCGCTCCACGATCGAGATGTCTACCGCACCATGGCATGTGGTATCGCCGGACTCTCGGTCTGTGCCGACTCGCTTTCGGCGATCAAACACGCCACCGTTCGCACGGTTCGCGACGAGTCGGGCATGGTGGTCGACTTCGAGTTGGAAGGCAGCTATCCGGCGTTTGGAAACAACGACGACCGCGTAGACGGAATTGCGGCCGACCTCGTTGAGCGATTCATGCGAAAGGTCGCGAAGAACCCCACCTATCGGGGCTCGACCCCAACGCAATCGATCCTCACGATCACGAGCAACGTTGTCTACGGCAAAAAGACGGGCAACACTCCCGACGGTCGCAGGGCCGGGGAGCCGTTCGCCCCGGGAGCAAACCCGATGCACGGGCGAGACGAACGCGGGGCGTTGGCCTCGCTTGCGAGCGTTGCGAAACTCCCCTACGAGTTCGCGCAGGACGGCATCTCCTACACCTTCAGCATAGAACCGGGATCGCTGGGCATGCAGCAAGAGGAGCGACTCAAGAACCTGCGCGGCGTCCTGGATGGATACTTCGCCCAGAACGGCCATCACATCAATGTGAACGTCTTGAATCGCGAAACCCTCACAGACGCGATGGAGCATCCGGAGGAGTACCCCGATCTCACGATCAGAGTCTCCGGATATGCGGTGCACTTCGTGAAGCTCACACGCGAGCAGCAGATGGATGTGATCAACCGAACCTTCCACGGTAGGCTCTAGACCCGCGGTTACACCGCAATGGTTGGACGCGTTCACTCCATCGAGACGATGGGCACTTTGGAGGGCCCCGGCATTCGGTTTGTCGTCTTCCTCCAGGGATGCCCCTTGCGATGTCTCTTCTGTCACAATCCAGATACCTGGCAGGTCGACGCCGGCACCGGGATGGAAGTGGAGCGGCTGCTCGAGGAGCTTGACGGATATCGCAGCTTCATCGATGCCTCCGGCGGAGGCATAACCTGCACCGGTGGTGAACCGCTCTTGCAGGCAGGTTTCGTCGCCGAGTTCTTCGAGCGGTGCCGGAGTTTGGGCATTCACACAGCGCTTGACACATCGGGATATGCGGAACTGTCGGATGCGGTGATCCGAGTTCTTGAGCACACGGATCTCGTACTCCTGGACATCAAGCATTCACATGAGAAGGGACACCGTAAACTGACCGGCGTCTCGTTCGAGACGATCGAGCGCTTCGCGAGATATGTCGATCGGTCGGCTTCAGATCTCTGGGTGCGTCACGTTCTGATTCCCGGATACACGCTCGAACCGCAGGTCCTGAAGGCAACCGCAGCCTTCATCGGATCGTTGGGGACGGTCAGCCGCGTCGATCTCCTCCCCTACCACGAGTTGGGGAAACACAAGTGGGAAGCTCTTGGGAAGAGATACCCTCTCGCAGAGATTCGCCCGCCGGACCAGAACGAGGTGGATCGTGCATACCAGGTCTTTCTCGAGGCACGGCTTCCGGTCCACGGCTCGTAACCTCGGCGACCATCGAGATCATCAAACCTGATACGCCCTCCCAGTCAGCCCGACTGGAGACGGCGGCCACTCTTCCAAGATGAGTCGTCGTGATGCCCTGTCGAACAGCTTCTTCCCTTGGTACATTCCTCTTCAAAGAGCAAGGAGCACCGATGAGCACACAGGCGAAGCTGCAGAGTCGTAGCGAAGTAAAAACAGAAGACACATGGGACCTCTCAAAACTCTTTGATTCGGATGAGGCGTGGGAGAAGGGATTGTCCGAACTCGAGGCATCACTTCCAAAGCTGGAGGCCCTCAAGGGCAGGCTCGCGACCTCGTATGAGGGGTTCCGAGATGCCCTCCTGACCTACTTCGGCGTCCGAGAGCTCGAGGAGCGTGTCGCCTACTACGCGATGCTTCGCTACTCAGAGGATGCCGGCGACAGCGAGAATCAGATGCGGTACGCCAAGTACAGCTCGATCGGGACCCGAATCGAGACCGCAACGAGCTTCCTAGCGCCGGAGCTGCACGCGATGGACCCGGAGGTGGTCCGTTCGCATGCAGCAAGGGATGAGCTCGCCGACTACCGCATCTACCTCGAGCGAGTCCTTCGGTACCGAGATCACGTCTTGTCCGAGCCCGAGGAACGCATCCTCAGCCAACAGCAGGAAGTCAACGAGACCGCGCAGAAGGCCTTTGGAGCGTTGAACGACGTTGATCTCGAGTTCGGCTCGGTCACCACACCCGACGGGGAACGAGCCCTGACTCACGCGACCTTCTCGAGCCTGATGCATCATGAGAATCGAGAGCTCCGAAAGACCGCCTACACGCAGTTCATGGAGCAATACGACAAGCATCGCAACACCATCGCGGCACTCTTCGCCGGGAGCGTGAAGCTCGATGTCTACCAGGCGAAGGTTCGCAAGCACCCGAGCGCCCGGGCAGCGGCCCTCTTCGCGGGCAACATCCCGGAGAGCGTCTACGACAACCTCGTCGATGGCGTTGGTTCCGGCCTTGCCGCTCTGCACGACTACTACCGGCTTCGGGCCAAGATGCTCGGAGTCGAGAAGCTGACGATGTACGACAAGTACGCCCCGGTGGTTGCCGACGTAAAGCTGAAGCACAGCTACGACGAAGCGGTGGACCTTCTTGTTGACGCGCTCGCGCCCCTGGGCTCCGAGTATGTCGACGTCATTTCCGGAGGACTCCGCGGCAGATGGGTCGACCGGTACGAGAACAAGGGCAAGCGCAGCGGCGCATTCAGCGCCGGCAGCTTTTTTGGTGATCCGCACATCCTGATGAACTATCAGGAGGATTCAATCAGGGACGTCTTCACGCTCGCGCACGAGGGCGGACACTCGATGCACTCCTACTTCTCAGCAACGTCGAATCCCTTCCCTCACTACGACTACACGATCTTCGAGGCAGAAACCGCGAGCACGTTCAATGAGAAGTTGCTCTTTGACTACCTCATGGCCAACACCAGCGATAGCTCCGTGAAGGCGTCGCTCGTGAACAGCAGGATTGACGATCTCGTGGCTACCTTCTTCCGCCAGACCATGTTCGCCGAGTACGAACACCTCGTGCACGTTGCGGCAGAGAAGAACGAGCCGCTGACGGTGGATAGTATGCGCTCGGTTTACGCGGGGTTGCTCGAAAAGTACTTTGGCGACGCCGCTGAAATTCATGAGATCGACGATCTCGAGTGCCTGCGAATCCCCCACTTCTACCGCGCCTTCTACGTCTACCAGTACGCGACCGGCATCTCCGCCTCGATCGCGCTGGCAAATCGTGTGGTGCAGGGCGGCGACGCCGAACGCGACGACTACCTGGGATTCCTGAGAAGCGGCGGTTCGCGCTTCCCAATCGATAGCCTGAAGGCGGCGGGAGTCGACATGGACACACCGGTGCCGGTAGAGGGCACGGTTACGGAGTTCAAGCGACTCGTCGCGGAGCTCGAGAAGTTGGTCGGGTAGCCTGAGGCGCTACCCGACATACTGGGAGATATCGACCTCATCGAGTTGGTCCGGCCTGAGATACTGCTCGGCGTACTCCCGGTAGATGCCGGACTCGAGGAAGAAGTCGAAGAGATCCGCATCGATATGGTTGCTGACTTTGAACTCATGGAGAATCTCCACCGCTGTGGAGAGGGGTTTTGCGCGCTTGTAGGGACGATCGTGGGCGGTCAACGCCTCGAAGATGTCGGCAATGGCGGTGATTCGCGCCGGGATAGAAAGATCCTCGCCGGTGAGAGAGCGCGGGTAGCCTGAACCATCCAGGGCCTCATGGTGCGTACCGGCGTACTCCACTACGCGTTCGAGCTCCGGCGGCAAGGGAAGCCGCTTGAGCATCACAATCGTCTGCATGACGTGTTCGTTGATCTTGAATCGCTCCTCGGTCGTGAGCGTGCCACGCTCGACCGTCAGATTGTGAAGCTCACCGCGATTATAGAGGTCGTTTGGATAGTCGAGGGCAAAGCCTTCAGAGACGTACGCCTGATGCCGATCCACCTCCCGCGGGATATGGTGCTGCGGCTTGTCGGCGAGCAAGGGCTCTTCAACCGGGCTCTCGGTTGTAGCGGGGTGCCCTCCCTTGTCCGGGTATCGGTCGAGCTCGACCCATGAGACGCCGAGTCGATTGTCAAAGTGACGCAGCCACGTGCGTTCGCCGACCGATCGAATCCGCGCCCGATCGGCTTCCGTGAGCGGCTCGTCGCCCATGTTGCACCGTGCGATAAAGGCGAAGTCATCCTGAAGCTCCGCGGCGGCCCGGGCGTATACGGCCTCAGCCTCGGCTTTCGGCACGCCCGCAGCAATCCGTTCCAGCATCGTAATCTCGGCGTCACGGAGCAAGACTTCAAATCGCGTCCGAATCTCGTGAATCCGATCGTGAAGGGTCTCAAGTTTTGTCGCCTTGTCCACCACATACTCCGGCGTCGTGACCTTGCCGGCATCGTGAAGCCAGGTGCCTAGTCGAAACGCCCGCCAATCATCGTCGGTCCCCATGGAGAAGTCGGCGAATGGGCCGTCAGTCGCCTTGTCGGCAGCCTGAGCGATCATAGAGGCGATCTTTGGAACCCGCTCACAGTGAGCGCTTGTGTAGGGACACTTCGCGTCAACCGCACCGGCGATGAGCTCGATGAGTGCGTCAAAGAGACGCTTCTGAACCTGAATGAGCTCACGGTTGTGAATGGCGGTTGCTGCTCCCGATGCGAGTGCCTCCACGAGGCGTCGCGCCTCCGGCGAGAACGGCTTGATCTCACCCGTCGTGGGATCGGTGCTGTTGATCAGCTGCATGGCGCCGATGATCCTCGCCCCCCTCGGCTTGAGTGGGACGGTCAGGAACGACTGAGAACGATATCCGTTCGCCTCGTCGAACTCCCGCGTTCCGGAAAAGTCGAACCCGGTGGTGTTGTAGGCGTCATCAATCTCGACCGTCTTGCCACTGTGAAAGCACGAGGAGACGACATTGCTGTGATTGGGACTTCCGTCGTCGTTGAACAGCCTCACCGGCGGCAGGGACACCGAGGTATCGCTCGTGCCGCCTTGGCTGAAGCCAAGGGATTTATTGAGAACGATTCGAAACTCGAGAGAGGTTCGCGATGGGTCGACCAGGTAGAGGCTGCCGGCATCTGCGAGTGAGAGATTCTGCGCACCTTGCAGGATCATCTCTGCCAGCTTGTCGAGATTCCGCTCAGCGGAGATCGCAATGTTCGTTTCAATCAGCGTCTCAAGCTGCTCCATAGTCCTTGCAAGAATCGCCCTTCTGGAGGCAAGCGTCTCCTTCATGACCGAGAACCCGGAAGCGAGTTGACGGAACTCAGTAACGCGTGATTCAGGAACCTCAATATCCACGAACTCGAGCTTCCCCACTCGGTCCGCATCGGCCGCCAGGAGTCGGAGGACGCCGGTCATGGCGCCGGAGAGGTGAAGCACGACCGGAACTGAGATCAGCACGAGTATGATTGCGAGGAGAGAGATTCTCCGCTGCAGGCGATCGAACGGCTCAGAGAAGGCGCTTACCGATGAGACGGCCACAATCTGCCAGCGACGATCGGCGAAAACCTCGTGCAACTCACGGGCGGCAAGAACGTCGATCTGTGACACGCGATTCAGGCCCTCATTAAGATCGCTGACGCTCATGGGGACCTGCTCAAGAGGCTCGAACGAATCGTCTAGACCCAAGACGCGGGTCGCACCGGCGGAGGCGGCGACCAATCGGTCCTGACTGTCGACGATCAGCAAGCCACCCCCGGGAACGACCAGATCGTCATCAACATAACGCTGCAGCTCGCTCAGGGTGATATCGGCCCCGAACACGGCGCCGCCGTCGATGAGGGCGCGAGAGGCGGTGATTCCCGGTTCGCGAAGCGAGGCAAAGACGTACGGATCGGAGAGGCTCGCGGCGCCAAGCGTCGTGTTCTGGTACCACGGCCGCTGCCGTGGGTCGTACTCGGGACCAATCACCTGCGCGAACCCGGCAACCTCGCCCCGTTCGTCCAGATACGACCAGTGCTCGACCCGTTCGTCGCCCGAGCCCACAATCGTTCGTGCAATAAAGCGAGTCGCGGCCGGCGCCTGATGCGCGGCGAGGATCTGGTCGTCGCCGGAGACATCGATCAGCTGAAAGAAACGGCCGTCACTGTAGCCGACGTAGACCGAATAGAGCCACGGGAAGGCCCGAAGATTGGTCA
>JANQQY010000588.1 GCA_028284845.1 Spirochaetales bacterium | reverse complement strand
CCGTCGGCACCCCAGCGGGCTTGTGACGTTCGAATCTGTACTTCGCGAGCGGATCGCCGAACGAGTCGAGCCGAGCACCGAGATAGATGCGGAGATTGCGCCTCTCGACTCACGTCGGATCGAACCACGTCTTGCATTGGAGGCAATCGAAGAGCTCGCAATCTTTGGAGATCTTCCGCAATCGAGCCTTCAGTCGGTCGCCGCGAACGTCGAGTTTGCGACGATTTCGCGGGGTGATCGCTTCCTCTGTGCGACGGGTGAACTGGTGATCGTCGTGGACGGTCTTGTGGAGGAGTACTGCGGGGAGTTCCCCATCCTGCGATCACATCCCGGTGCACCGTGCGGGACGCTGGCATGGACGGGGTATGAGCATCGGCAGGTCATGGGGGTCGCGCGTAGGAAGAGTCGGCTCCTCCGAATCAGAGAGGCGACCTATCAGGCGTTTCTCTCGGAGTCGATGTCATTCCACACGGTGGCGCTCTACGCGCTTGTGACGCTCTCTCGTGCGCTCTCGTCGCGATCGGGCGGATAGAGCGCCTCCTGAACCAGCTGATTCACAAGATCGCGGATTGAGAGCTCAGCGAAGGCGACGCTGTTGGTCACGATGCTGGAGGCGCTCATCCCTGGATGCGTATTCACCTCGAGGGCGAGCGCTCGTTCTCCCTGAAGTCTGTAGTCGACTCGGCTGAGACCGGTAAACCCGAACTCGCGATGGATTCGTTCAGCGGCGGTGCGCATCTCTGCACTCGCAGATTCCGGCACGTCAGCGGGGAGATGAACTCGGTACTCATCGTTGACCTTGGCCTTCTTGTCAAAGACCGGACCCGGGAAGGTGATCTCGACGGGTGGAAAGACGCGCAGATCGTACTTGGGGTATCCAAGGACGCTGACGCAGAACTCTCGGCCGTCCACGAACTCTTCGGCGTAGACCGGCCCTCTCCCGCGCCACTGGAGAAGCGTCTGAAGCATCTCGTCCGGCGAAGCGGTGAACTCGAGACCTGCGCTTGAGCCTCCGTGGGTGAGTTTTAACATCAGAGGAAAGGTCATCTTCGCCTCTGATATGACGGCCCTACAGGCATCGGCGGAATCCAGGGTCTCGACCTCGAGGTTGACGGCACGAGGATGGCGAACGCCTATTCGCGCGAACTCGTGACGCGAGCGCACCTTGTCCATACCCATGACAGAGGAGGCAAGTGAGTTCCCCGTGAGCGGAATGGAGGCAAGCTCGGCGAGGCCGTGAAGCTGCCCCGCGTTCTCGAACTCGCCGTGCGTGGCGTTGAACAAGACGTCCGGGCGATAGTCGGCCAGGCAGTGAACGATGCTCGGCCATCGACCAATCTCATTCGAATCTGCCCGGACGATCACCTCCTCCTGCGCCCAATCGAGGAGCTCGACCTGGTAGCCGCACTCGGTCAGTGCAGGTAGAACGACCTCCGCAGAGCGGCGTGAGAGATACGCCTCCTCGGAGAGGCCGCCGCTGATCAGTGCAACGCGTATGTCAGCCGGTCGCTTCAACTGGGACCGACCCTTTCCGAGGTCCCGCGATAAACGCGGTTGCCGCCGAAACGGCAAAGATATTAGTGAGCGTCGTGACCGGCTCCACAACGGCGTTGACGGCGAGCAGCAGGACGACGATGGCGGTGCTTGGAAGTCCGAGCGGTCCAAAGACGATGCTGATCATGGCGAGGCTCACGATGCCCGGTGTCCCGGCTCCAGCGATCGCGGCAAGAACCACGAGGGCTGCGGCCACGATCATCTGGCCGACTGAAAGCGGAATATTGTAGAGCTGTGCGGCGAACACCGTGGCAACACCGTAGAGAACCACCATGCTGAATCGGTTGATGACGGCTCCCAACGGGGTGACAAGATGCACGAGCTCCTCATCGACCCCCAGTTCCGTCGTGAGCCCCTCAATCGCCGCAGGCATTGATGCAAAGGTGCTCTGTGTGCCAAAAGCGATCAGGAGCGACTCACGAAGCGCTCCAATGGCTTTGAAGATGCTCACCCCCACGGAAATGGAGATAACCACCGCCGAGGCGATAAAGATCACCAGCGAGACGCCGTAGACCACCAGGACAAACTTCGCCATCGCGAAGATCACCTCCAGACCGGTGGACGCTATCTGACCCGCCAAGAGACAGAAGAGTCCAAGCGGAAGCAGGTACATGATCCATTCAATGATGGTAAAGAAGGCCTTGAACAGCGCATCGGTCACGCCCAACATATGCCGACGTTGCTCTTCGTTCAGAAAGCCTGTTGCAACTCCCAGGAGGACGCTGAAGAAGAGAATCTGGAGGCTTGCGCCGCTCCCCATCGACTCAAAGATGTTCTGGGGAATCATCTGTTCGAAGAATGAGTAGATCCCCTGACGCTCCTGAATGAGGGTCCGGCTCTCGCCGCTCTGGTCGGCTGCTGTAAGAGCACGTCCCAGGGTGATCTGCGCCTCTTGTGAAAGGCCGCCACCGGGCCGCACGACCAGGCTCACGAGCAGTGCCACAACGCTGGTAATGATCAGGAAGAGCAACGAGTAGACGATGATCCTTGTGAGGTATCGCTGCGCCTCACTGTCGCCAAAGATCTGGCCTATTGAAGTCACGATGGCCGAGATCAGGATGGGGAAGATCGTCATCCGGAGAAGATTCAGGTAGACCTGTCCAACGGGTGCCACAAGAATTGCTGTGTTTGCAGCCCACTCCTGATCCTGGGCAAGAATACCGACGATGACGCCGGCCGCCATCGCGCCAACAATCAGAAACGGACTTTTAAGTATTCGCACCACAATGCTTTTCTGATTCGTCTGATCGCTCATGTATCGCTCCTTGGCTCAAACCCAGTCATCAGGCGTGGACTGAGCTCGTTCAGCGTCGCAGGATTCCCCTGCCCTTCAATCAAGATGTTGATCCATTCCCAAAATCGTTCGCTCTGCCACGGGACGAGGCCCACGACGGTCGCACTCGCATCGACGGGCACCACCCGCAGGCTGATCCCACGCTCGGGAAACCGAGAGAAGTAGTAGAAGACCGAGGCGGCGTCGAGAGCGAGCGCAATCTGCTCGCCCCGTTCTATGCAGCACCACATGTCGTCGTCGGCGCTCATCACCTCAACGCGGGCACGTGGGAAGATCCGAGTCAGCTCGCGTTCGTACACCGGTTCTTCAGGTATCGCGATAGGGACGGTGCCATCGGAGATATCACGAACGAGGTCACCGGAGGTGCGGAGTCGACTGTAGGCGATCCGGTTGACGACAAGGACGAGCCCGAGCTCGGCGACAGGGACCGTCTGAAAGCTCCGTTGGCTGTTCGCCGGGTTACTCAAGATCTTCGAGAAGGCCAGATCAACCGCGGAACCGGCGATCGCCGCGAGAAGGCTCTCCTGATCCGGGTAGGTCCGAAGCGCCAACGAGACCTCAAGGATCTCCGCCGCCTGCTCCAGGAGCTCGATCTCGTAGCCTTGCCATTCCCCACTAGGTCCGCGGTAGACGAACGGGTAGTTCTCTGTCGCGATGATCCCGCCAAAGAGCACGCCGGTGGCGCGAATCTCATCGAATCTGGTTTGGGCCGGAAGAGTAACCGCAGCCACCAGGCCGATCAGGAGGAGCAGGCCGCGAGACTTACTCATAGTACTCCGCGTACTGCTCAAGCAGATCCTGGCCCGTTATCGTCCCGTGGACATCTTGAATAAACACATTGAGCCAGTGCAGGAGATGGACATCGTCAGGGTGAACAGCCATCGCGAGCGGATCCTCGTACCGAGGCTCATTCAGAGGAATGGTCTGCAGGTTGATCTGCTCTTCCTTGTTCTCAAACAGGAAGTTGGCAAGTCCAACCTCGCTCCGAAGCGCGAAGGTCACTTCTCGGTTGAGGACCGCCTCGTAGACGGCATCCCAGTTATCGAGTTCAACCAGCTCAACGCCGGGGAAGATGTTTCTGGCGATCGTGACGTATGCGTTTCCCCGCGGCTCGGCGACCCTCTCGGCCGTTCGGTTGAGTGACGCGACCGGATCGTTGAGGTCGACCTCAAAGACGGAGACGTTGATACGGTGGATGGCGATCGTCGGCTGAACAATGATGTACGGCGTAGTGAACCGTACAAATTGCGCGCGCGCGAGCGTCCGGCTGAGAAGCGAGATCGCAACGTCGGCCTGGCGATCGGCAACCCGTCGAGGTATCTCGTTGAACGACTGCGCCTCACGATCAAGGATGAGGTCGACGCCAAGGGCTTCGGCGACGTCCCGTGCGAGGTCGATCTCGTGCCCAATCAGCTCCCCGGTCTCCGGGTCCTCAAACATGTACGGCTGGAAGTTGGAAGAGTGCATCGCGACGATGAGAGCTCCACGCTCCTTGATTCGTCGAATGTCGGGCGGGTATTGCGAGAAGTCT
>JANQQY010000409.1 GCA_028284845.1 Spirochaetales bacterium | reverse complement strand
GGTGATCTGCTCCCAGCCACGATCACGAATGATCGCCTCTGGGTCGGCGTCGTCTGAGAAGATTGCCTCGAGCGTCTGCTTCGCGAGCTTTCCGTGGATCCGTCCCTTCTCTAGGAGAGCCAAGAGACCCGCGAGACGTGCAGGAGTGAGGGCGGAATCCGACAAGCTGGTGCCGTTCCGGTTCAAGAGTTTCTGGACATCGCCCATAAGCCAGACCGCCACCTCACTGGCTGACGCGCCGGCACTGACGGTCTCCTCAAAGAAGTCGGCAACGGGGCGTTCGTCGCAGAGGAACTGAACCTGCGCCTCTGCGAGCGAGTACTCAGTAGCAAATCGAAGCATACGTTCAGCAGGCAGCTCGACGAGGCTCTCTTCTACCGAGTCGAGAAACGCCTGATCTGTGAAGAAGGGCGGCAGATCCGGTTCCGGAAAATAGCGGTAGTCGTTCGACGACTCCTTCACTCGCATCGACTCGGAAACGTCGCGGTTCTCGTTCCAGAGCCGGGTCTCCTGCACAATCGTGCCGCCACGTTCCAGGATATCTTCCTGTCGCTCGATCTCGTAGGCGAGCGCTTTCCGCACAAAGCGGAACGAGTTCATGTTCTTGATCTCGACCTTGGTTCCGAGTCCGGAGCCCTCAGTGTTCACAGAAATGTTGGCGTCACACCGAAGTGAACCCTCTTCCATGTTGCCGTCACAGACGCCAAGGTAGCGGACCAGTCTCCTGAACTGCTGCAGCAGGTGCTCAGCCTCTTCACCAATCTCGAGGTCGGGCTCTGTGACGATTTCCAGAAGCGGTGTTCCGGCCCGGTTGAAGTCGAGCAGCGACTCGTCCCCGGCGTGGATCATCTTGCCGGCGTCTTCCTCGAGGTGACACTCGCGAATTCTGACTCTCTTCTTCTTCTTTCTGAACTCAAGATCGATGTAACCATTCGTTCCAAGGGGAGCGGCAAACTGCGAAATCTGATAGTTCTTTGGCAGATCCGGATAGAAGTAGTTCTTTCGTTCGAACTCACACCGCGGGCTGAGCGTGCAGTTCAGAGCCCGCGCAACGACATAACTGAGGCGAATAGCCTCCTCGTTGAGTGCCGGAAGGGCACCCGGATAGCCGGTACAGACGGGACAGATATTGGTGTTTGGTTCGTCACCGAAGGCTGCGCGGCAGTCGCAGAATACCTTGGTCTGAGTGGTCAGCTGGATATGGATCTCCAGTCCAACGTACGATCGGTAGCTCACGACTCGGCTCCCGCGGTGCCGCTGTCGCCCTGTGCGACATTTCCCGCCGAAGAGATCTCATCGGCGATGCTGGCCGCAAAGTGTGGTGGTCGCTCTACGGGAATACTCTCTGCCATGCTCCTGGCAAGCGAGAATAGGCGGTCCTCAGCGAAGGCCGGTGCCATCGCCTGAATGCCGACGGGAAGGCCTTCGTGAACACCGGCAGGAATGCTCAGGGCGGGCAGGGCCGCGAGATTCGCCAGCGTGGTAAATCGATCTGCAAGCTTCTGCTGGAAGCTGCTAAGCCCGTTTTCGCCGTGCGTGAAAGCGACCGTTGGGAAGACCGGAAGCACAAGGAGATCAACGGATGCAAAGAGCTCGGCCAACTCGTTCCGAATAGCCGTTCGGATCTTCTGCGCTCGCTGGTAGTACTGCTCCTGGAAGCCGCTTCGAAGCACATAGGTTCCAAGCAGGATGCGGAGCTTCACCTCGGAACCAAATCCTTCGGCACGGGCCTGGCGCATAAGCTCGTCCGGGTTCTCAGCGAAGATAGGCCGTTGCCCGTACCGAACACCGTTGAAGCGCGCCAGGTTAGCGCTCGCCTCCGCCGTAGCGATGGTGTAGTAGGCAGGGACGGAATAGTCGAGCGTTGAAAGCTCGACCTCCTTCACCGAGATACCCGAGGCCTTCACCGTCTCGATGAAATTCTTGTAGGCAGCCTCTGTCGGCGGATCGAGTTCGAGATCACCGCTCAAGATCCCCACGGTCGAGACCTCGCCGCTTCCACTCTTTGGATGCTCGGTTGAGGTTTGATCCATCACGTCCTGCCCGGTTCCCAACCAAAAGGCCGTCTCGAGAAGATCGATGTCCGTCGTGATGAGGCCCGCGACCTCAAGGGATGAGGCGTAGGCGACAAGACCGTAGCGTGAGAGGGTGCCATAGGTCGGCTTGAGTCCGTAGACACCGCAGAACGCCGCCGGTTGCCTGACCGAACCACCTGTGTCTGTGCCGATGGCAAGCGGCACGAGCCCGGCCGCGACCGCAGCCGCCGACCCACCGGATGAACCGCCGGCGACGCGAGAAAGGTCCCATGGGTTGTTCGTTGGTCCCGACGCAGACATCTCGGTCGATGAACCCATCCCGAACTCGTCCAGGTTGGTCTTTCCGACAGGCACCGCTCCGGCGGAGATCAGCCGCGACACGATGGTTGCATCGTACGGGGCGACATGGCCTGCCAGGATCTTGCTGCCGCAGCTCAACTGGAATCCGCGAACCGCAATATTGTCTTTTACGCCAATTGGAATACCGGCAAGCGGGCCCTCCGCATCGCTCGCGCGACGTCCTGGGTCGATCTCAAGGAAACTGTTGAGCGACTGGTCGCGCTGTGTCAGGGTCGTAGCGTATTCAGAGGAGGCGAGCGTAGATTTCCATTGGGACAGAATAGTGTGTGCCACGGGCAGCTCTACAGTACGTTGGGGATGGCAATAAAGCGATCTTCAAGGTCGGGCGCCTGCTCAAGAATCTCGTCCTCAATGCCGGTCGCGGTTCGAGGAGTGTCGGGCCGTAGGCGATTCCCCTCGCTCAAGGCGTGAGTCGTCGGTTCGAGACCGCTCACATCGACCAGATCCATCGCGGAGAAGTACTCAAGAAGCTGGCCTACGGCCGTCTCAAGATCCGCTTGTTCTGTCTCGTTGAGGTTGAGAAGCGCCAGTTCTGCCGTGACGTCGAGCTCGGCACGATCCATGCTAACGGACTATGCCGCCGGACCATTTCGTTGTCAAGCAACAGCCTGTCGGACCGTTCGCTTGAGCTCATCGGCGGAAAACGGCTTCCCCAGGATTGAGATCGCTCCGTATCTCGAGACGAGTCGGGTGACGGAGGCGTCTTCTACGGGGATCTTGCCTGACATGATGATGATCGGGATATCGGGCTGCGTCTGACGAATCTCCATGATCGTCTCTATACCACCCATCTCCGGCATGACGATGTCGAGCAGGAGAGCATCATAGAGTTCCGACCGAAGCCGATCGAGCGCGCCTACTCCGGAGGTCTCAACGTCGACCTCATGCCCTTCCATCTGGAGCAGCCGCGAGACGAGCGTGCATATCTTTTCGTCGTCATCTACGACAAGTATCTGTGCCATTTCTGTGGTGGTTCGGGGTCCAATTTGACAACGGAATACCGACAAAGTATTCTCACGCAAGTGTTCCCGTAGGCCGAGCCTATATCGGATCGATCGCAACGTAAAGAGCTAAGCTATTGGAAACATATACAGACGAAGCACCGGCGGGCGCCTCGACCGCGAAGCGCGAATTCCCCTCCATTCACTTCTATGATCAGGACTTTGTAGACGTCTACAACCAGACGTGGGCCTGGTCGGGCGACTTCTGGCGAAAGCCAACGGTTCGAAGCAAGTTCGGGAGCAAGTTCTTTGTCCACCCCGAAAGCACGTCGATCACACAGTTCGACTCGATCATGTCGACCTTCTTTATGGTCTACAGCAATCGTATCTATCAACCCGGACCACAACTCGACATCTTCTACGAGAAGCAGGAAGCAAACGGGGCGATCAGATGCGAGTACAGCATCAAGGACGGAAAGCCGGTCTCGTCCAAGGACAATCCTGAACTGGTGCAACCTCCCCTCTTTGCGTGGGCCGAGTACAACATCTACCACAAGATTGGAAACAAGAAGCGCATCCGTGACGTGATGCCGATCCTGGAGAAGTACTACGAGTGGCTTGAGGAAACGTTCCAGGATGAGAGTGGTCTCTACGCCGTACCCCTTACGGCGACCATGATGCCGAACGCGCCGCGGAAGGGCTGCTACTATCCCGTTGACTTCAACACTCAGCAGGCGATCAACGCGCTCTACATGGCCCAACTGGGCGAGATATTAAACGACAAAGAGATAAGCTTCCGATACAACCGCCAATTCTTCTCGCTCAAGACACGCATCAACAATCTGATGTGGAACGACAAGGACGGCATTTACTACGACCTGGACAAAAAACAGGAGCAGGTCCACGTCAAGACGATTGCGAGCTTCTGGCCGCTCCTGGCAGAGCTTCCGAACGAAGAGCGTTCGGAGAAACTCATCGCTCATCTCAGCAACGAGAAGACCTTCGGCGTGGAGAACCCCTTCCCCACGCTCGCGGCCGATGAGGAGGCATTCTCAGACAGGGGCACAGGCTTCCGCGGTTCGGTCCTCTCGCCGTTTACCTTTATGGTGGTCAAGGGACTCGAGAAATACGGCAAGTACGAGTTCGCCCGCGAATGCTCGATCCGCCACATGTACTACATCCTGGACACCCTTCATCCTGAAGGCAAAGAGAAGGGCAAGGTCTGGGAGGCCTACCTCCCGCGCAAAGATGGCCACGCTCAATGGCCCGGAAAAAAGGACTGGCCGCGAGCGGATTACCTGCCGTACGTAGGACTCGCGACCATCGCCCTGATGATCGAGAACATCATTGGTCTCTACGTCAGTCTCCCGCGCAAGACGGTCGACTGGATCGTACCGACCCTCGAGATCATGGGGATCGAGAGTCTCTCGTTGAAGCGCAATATGATCACGATCCTGAGTAACAAGAGTGGTCGTGGCTGGGAGATTCGACTCGAGAGCGAGAAGCTCTACTACTTCACGATCGACGTTCTGGGGAAGAAGCGCAAGACGCTCCCCATCCCTTCAGGCAAGTGCAGCATGCTGATTGATAAGCTCTAGCGAGGTATCAATCAGCATCGGCTTGCACCGGCTCTGCACGTCTTAGATCAGCCGTCGCCAAAGTCGACGGTTGGGACCTCTCTCGCGGCTTCGCTGATCTCGAAGTACTCTCGCTCATCAAGACCAAGACGGTTCGCCACAATCCGCGTTGGGAAGAGGCGGATGCGTGTATTGAACTCCTGAACGGTTGAGTTGTAGCGCTGTCGAGCAACGGCTATCCGATTCTCGGTCCCGGCAAGCTCATCCTGAAGTCTGATGAAATTCTCATTCGATTGAAGCTGCGGGTAGTTCTCAACGACTACCAGGAGCCGGGAGAGAGCGCCCTGAAGTTCGTCGTAGCTCTCGGCAGTCTCACCAACGCTTCCGGCACCGGCGAGTCGGGCGCGAGCGTTCGCGATCTCCGTGAAGATCTGCTCTTCCTGCTCAGCAAAGCCACGCACAGTCGCGACGAGGTTCGGGATGAGGTCACTTCGCCGCTGCAGCTGATTCTCGACCTCGCTCCACGAGCCGTCGATATTTTCTTCAAGCCGGATGATTGAGTTCTGCTGACCGATGAACCAGAAGGCTCCAATCGCGACAAGAATGACGATGATCGCGACAGGTGCGATCCAGCGTTTAGATGATGCCATGTATGCTCCTTTAGAATCCTCTGGAGGCGCCGCCTCCACCAAAACTGCCGCCGCCGAATCCACCAAAGCCGCCTCCGCCTCGGCTACCGCCAAAGCTGCTTCTGCCGCCGGACGACCCAAAACCACCGCCAAAGAAACCGCGGCGCCGACCGGCAAAGAGGAGTGGCCAGAAGAACCAGCGACCACCAAAAAAGATGATCACAAATATGAAGTAGATAAGATTCCCAACGTCAAACGACTCCTCGCCTCGTCGGACCGGCTCCGGGCCCGCGCCGGTGAGCGTGACTTCGTATTCATCTGCGATGATCTCCGCGAGAGCCGCGACCCCGTTCGTCAGTCCGGCTCCGTAGTCGTTGTTCCGCAGATCGGGGACGACAAAGTCGTCAAGGAGTGCCCCGGCGCGCCCGTCGGGAATCGCGCCCTCAAGCCCAAAGCCGACCTCGATGCGGAGATCACGCTCTTGGATTGCAACGATGAGCATGACGCCCGAGTCGTCCGCAGCGCCGCCCACGCCCCACTCTTCTGCGAGAGCGATGCCGAACTGCTCGATGGAACCAAACGGCGCGAACGTATCAACGGTGACGACGGCGATCTCCGCCCCGGTCTTCTGTTGCACTTCCTCGGCGATCCCTCGCATTGTCGCCTCGTCCGAGCTGGGTATGACGCCGGCGAAGTCGTTCACGAAGCCTTGCGACCGCGGAAGATCCTGCGCGTTCAAGGCCGCCGCGACGAGGAGGAGTGCCGCAAGAGTCAGGGCGCGAAGCACCCTCGGCCGGATGTTCATGAGCCCTCCTTCGTGAGGCC
>JANQQY010000408.1 GCA_028284845.1 Spirochaetales bacterium | reverse complement strand
AAGGCCGACCGCGGCCGCACCGGAGGCTACACGCTCACGCGCGGCGACCGAATCCCGCCGCTCATCCTTGGCCCTACTGAGGCAACTGCCATTGTCCTTGGGCTCCTCACCGTTCGGGAGCTCCACTTTCCCGTCGATCCGGTCGCCACACAGACAGCGCTCGCTCTCATTCAGCGTGTCCTTCCTGATGTCGTCCTCGCCCACGTCCGGGCCCTTGAGCGATCGATCAGCTTCCTCACGCCCTGGTACGCTACGGGCCGGCGGCCTCCTAACGACGAGCTGATGTCGACCGTCGTCGCGTCCATCGCTGACCGGCGAGCGATCGAAATCGTCCATCAACGAGAACCGCACCCCGCGACCCGGAGAGAGATCGAGCCTTGGGGAGTCGTCTGCAACGATGGCGTCTGGTACGTGCCTGCGCACTGCAGACTCAGGAATGATACGCGCACCTTCCGCCTCGACCGCATCTCCTCAGCACGCCTTCTCCAGAGCCACTTCGAGGTTCCCAGCGGCAGCGACCCAACCACCGCAGTCCTTCGCTCACTCTCCGCAGCGAACCTTGACCGTGAGCCCCTGATTCTAGAGATGCAGACACGACTTTCACACGCACAGGAGCTCGTGGCGGGAATCGTTGGGACCTTCGAAGAGGCAGACGGGGTTGTCCGTTTCACCAGTGCTGATGCGAGCCCCACCTGGGCCTTGGACATCGTCCTCCACGCCCCCTGTTCGCTTCGCGTTCTATCCCCATCCAGCCTGCGTGATCGTCTCAAGACCATCTCCAGACGCGCTCTCTCCTTAGCCGCGGGCGAACGTGCGTGACCCTCCATGTACGTCGCACTGAGTACCATTTTGCGCGCTTCGTCCTGGAGGCCTCCGGCTAACCGTGCCGGGTTCCGTTCGTCGGCAACGACTCCTACCGGGGAGCCTTCTAGGATGGCAGGACGGGACAAGCGGACAACCACGGACCGTCGGTACTATTCGGTCAAGGAGAAGTAGATGGACCGAGTTCAGGCACGCAACGTGAATCACGAGGGATACGCCGAGCCGCTCAAGAAAGGAAATACAACCTCATTCATGAGGCGATACTCTCCCCGCTCCCCGAACCGACCTCCCGTTAAGGAGTGGCTGCACAAACACTATGCCAAACACACCGACGCAGAAGCAAACAAGAGCTAGATGCCCCATCTGGATCGAGCGTCGGTCATTGAGATCAGAGAAGGCTCGCTCGCAAATGAACGGTGCTTTTCCCCGTCTGCGTCCCACCTTTCGTCCAGTGGTTCGCTCGAGGGTTGGAATCGCACGTCGCAGCTCAGTCGGAACCGATTTGTCTTGTTCGTCGTTGACGCGTGAAGAGTATAGAGTCCGAACGTCAGCACATCTCCCGGACAGAAATGCGTCGTCAGCCAGCGACCACCAAACTTCTCGAGAATCTCGATAGGATCACTAGAGAACCACCCTTCCGTCTTATCTCGATCGACGTCCAGTTTCCCGTACGTCTCCCGAAGTCGCTTGAATCCGGATTCTCTGTGGGAGCCCTCACAGATCGCCAGGGTGCCTTGCTCAATAGGAAGGTCACCCAATGGAATCCACACAGTATTGACCCGTCGACTACCCCTGCCCATGTAGACAACATCAAAATGAGAACCGGTGAATTTCTCATTTCCGACTGCTCGCAGCCACTTGTACGCGAACGTGACGGCCGGCTCGCCGTAGAAGCGCTCGAAGAACTCAAAGAGTTCCGGCGCCTCAAGCGCAGCGAGTACACTGCTGTCGCTTGTGACCGGATTCGTGCCAAGGAGATTGACGGTCCGGCCGCCCCGTGGCATGACGCCTTCCAGTGCTGGAGTCCCGTCCTCAAGGACTTTTTTTGCCTCCATGTATGCGAGTACACGCTCCCTGGCTTTTTGCACGACCGCAGGATCGATCAGGTTTCTGAAAAAGAGATATCCGTCTTGTTCGTACCGTGCATGCAGTTCCTGAGTCCTTCCCAACAGCGAGGAACTCTCGCGCAACTCGCCAAAGTCCGCCGTGGGATACTCCATCTGCTTCGATCCAAAATCAACGATCATGGTCACCTCCTTGACGATGTAGCCGCATCATACATCGCGAGGATATTCTCAAGTGGTGTGTTTGCTTGGATGTTATGACACGGTCCCAATATGTAGCCGGTATTGTCGCTGCCAAGCGTCTCTATCAAGCATGCGACTTCACGTCGAACCTCCTCTGCGGAGCCGAATGGGAGCGTCCCCTGGTTGTCCACTCCGCCGTGAAAGCACAGTTGTGCGCCGTACTCTTCTTTGAGCTTTGCCAGATCCCAATCTCCGCAGCGCCATTGGATCGGATTGAGGACTGAGATCCCCATTGACGTGAGCTCAGGCAGGAGAGCCCGCATGTCGCCGTCGTCATGATGGAACACCGTGATATCAAACTCCTGCGCCAACTCAATTGCCCGAATCATGGACGGTTTGTAGAACCTCCGAAAAACATCCGGACTACAGAGCAGACCGTGTTGAGATCCCCAGTCATCGGTGACTTGCGTGAAGTTGATCTTTCCTTCACCAGCGAGGAAACAACGCCGGTGATACTCGGTAAAGAAGGCCGACAGTTTTCCGGTGATGAACTCGGTTATCTCCGGCTCGAGCACCGGATCGGTGAGTGAAGTCTCAAGGCCGCGAAGGTAGTTATGAAAGGTAAAAATTGCCGAGTAGCCACAACAGACCGCCCGGTCTTCGCACTCTGAGATGAGGCTTGGAATGCGCGCGTAATCGTACCAGTCGGGATCCGGCCAGTTGTACTCCTCGAGCTGATCGATTGATTCCATGTGAGCGAGCGGGAACACGACTTGCTCATCATAGGAACCGTGAGCGTGATCACTCCGTCGATATCCAAATCCCCACTCGGAAAAATGGAGTCCATCCTGCTCAGGTATTGGCGGGCCAATGTACGGGGGCTTGATCCCCAGGATTCCATCAATCCCCATGCGATCCCAGAGCCTGAGTATCCCGACGGCTCGTCTCGACAGCGCTCCGCCGTTGAGCCCAATGCCGACAGATTGCTCTCCGGCTCCCTCGGTAATGTCAAAATGCGTCAGCAGCAACTCCTGGATTTCCTTCACCGCCCACATGTCCGTTGGAACTGCATCGGTCGGGTCATGGTGTACTGCCGCCAGGACTCTCTCTCTTGGTGTCATACAGGATCTAACCTTCTTACCTCTGTCTCATTTGAAGAATACGGCAGAAATGCAGCTGATTAGTGGCATATTTCGGCACTTCTCGAGTACTTTTCGGCGAATAGAGGAGTATGCTTGGAATGCACAACGACTTTGCTGTGGTCGACAATCCGGTTGCTTCACCTTCATGTGCGCTGTTTTCTGCGTGGAAAGTCCACGCGGAACAGGTCTACAGAGTCTCACGGGGCTTGGCTCCTGCTTTGGGAGAGGTCTGGTGGCGCACCTCATCCGGAGAGGGTGAAGTCATACTAAAAGACGGGAGCCTCTTTCGAATGAGAGCCGACACACTTCTTCGTGTCGCCAACACCGATATTGAGAGCTATCGATGCACCGGTGAACACTGGGATTTTTGGTGGTTCAATGCGGACATAGACCCAGGAGTTGAGATTCCGTTCTCCAAAGTGTTCTCGTTCGATCTCACATCTGAGGAGGAGAAGCTTTCGCATCAAATCCTGGACAATCTGAAGGTGCCGTTGGCGCATTTCCGTCGACTCGCAAATGCAGACTGCGTGAGATTGCTTCTGGGATGGGCCGTCGAAGTAAATGAGCGTCGCGCCGGCCTTCCGGTGAGATACGGGCGACTACACCCAGCCCTCCGATACATCCACGCCAATTACGATCAATCATTTTCGGTCGATGTACTGGCGACGCTCTGTTCGTACTCCGTCCGCCGGTTTCGAGATGTCTTCTTGAAGGAGACCGGGGAGACGCCGGTTCAATACACGACCCGTATCCGGCTTCATGCAGCGCGTGAACTGTTGCTCCATACAAGCGCTACCGTCGGCGAAGTAGCGACTCGAGTCGGCTACACAAGCCCCTCGTACTTCTCCAGAGTGTTCACCCACCGCTTTCACGTGACTCCTACCCGATTTCGACAATCTGTCTCGGCCGCCGGTAGTGACTGACCGGTCATCAGACCGAAACTGCCGTTCGCCTGGAAGGGCGAGTGAAGTGATCGAGCAGCCCGTGAACATCTCGCCGCCGCACTATACTCGGCCACGAGGGTACCAAGTGAAAACAATGCGATTCTGGCTCATTTTGATGTTCGTTGTGTTGAACGTGGCTCGAGTGTTCGCCGGAGCCGCGGCAGAGGCGGCTTCCGGATCTGATCGGGGATCGTATCTGGCCGACCAGGGCCTATCATTCCGCCGGATGAGGTGAAGGTCGAGCAGTACATCGCCTCTCTCGATTACGACTACGCCACGCCCGAGCGGGGCATCGGTGTCTACGCCTTCGCGGGTAATCGGACGGTCTCCTCAGCGGGCGGGCCACAGCTGCTACACATTGGAGTGAAGGGAAGCGAGCAGGAGTTTGAGGACTTGCCGCCGCTGAATCTCGCATTTGTCATAGACACGAGTGGCTCCATGGGATCGGATCGGAAACTCGAATGGGTCCAGGAGGCCTCTCAATCTTTATTGATCGGGTTCGACCAATCGACTATGTGGCACTCGTCGAGTTCAACAGTGAGGCGAGAACGGTCTTCCCTTCAACGCCGATCGACTCGGAGGAGACGCGGCGTGCTTTGGAGTCGGCCGTCCGGGCCCTGGTCTCGGGCGGTGGCACGAATATCAATGATGGGCTTGAGACCGGCTATCTCGAGGTGCAGGCGAACTACCGCAGCGACTACACGAACCGTGTCCTCTTTCTCACCGATGGGATGGGTGAATCCGAACGAGCCCTCGATCTTGCGGCTACCTTCAGAGACCTTGGGATCAACGTCTCAACGATCGGGGTGGGGGACAGCTTCGACCTGGAGCTCATGAACGCAATCGCGCGCACCGGAGGCGGCAGCTCCCGCTTCATTTCGGATCGAGAGCAGATGCAATCAATATTCTCAGACGAACTCGACCGAATGGTCGTTGCGGCCGCACGGAACGTCGACCTTACCGTGACGCTTCCGGACGGTGTAACGCTCGTGGAAACGTGGGGCTATGAACACACGGTCTCCGGGAACACCATCTCCTACGCAATGCCGACGGTGCACAACCGCGATTACGAAACGATCCTGATCCGCGTCGAGCAGGTGCCGGTGGACCTGGAGGGAGCGCAAGAAGCGCGGACAACCGAACTCGCAACGGTTGCCGGCTCGTTCGTGTCGCTCTCCGGAGAACGCACCCGGATCGAACCGATTTCTCTGACCGCCGCCGTGTCTGACGCGATCGCGCCACTCGACGGCGTCTCCACCTATCGCGTGATCCAGAGCGCCGCCATGCTCGATGTCGCCCTTTCGCTGCGTGAGATCGGCACCGTCTACTTCGGATCCGG